>DAOLIQ010000119.1:0-7650 GCA_035328465.1 Ignavibacteriaceae bacterium
GTGCAAGATTGAAATTACTTGGCAAATCCGTTTCCTGTGCTTCTACACTTGTTATAATTTCTGATAATGGTCGTCTCCAAGCCAATTCTCCTTCCGATAATGCATAAATATAATCTGTTCCGACTACAAGCGAGATAATATTCAGATTTCCTAAACCGTTATTTATTTCATTCCAAGTTTCACCAAGATTTGAGGAATAATATACACCGCTATTCTCAGTACCTGCAAAAACATTTAAATCGCTGACGGCAAGTGAAAGAACCGTCTGGTTAGTCAATGAAGTTTGTGCCCAGGTTTCTCCATTATCCGTTGAACAATATACGCCCCATGACCCTGCAAAAACATTTGAACCGCTGACAGCAAGTGAATAAATCGACAGACTATCCAATGAAGTCTGTGCCCAGTTCTGTCCGTTATCTGTAGAACGATATATAACATTGCTCCCTGCAAAAACATTTGAACCGCTGACAGCAAGTGAATAAACAAACCAATCATTCAAATTAGTCCAGTTATTACCATTATCCGTAGAACGAACAATTGCCTCAAAACCCCATCCAATAAAATCATACGTTTCAGCAAAAACATTTGAACCGTTGACAGCAAGTGATCCGACTACACCATAAGTAGGAAATGAAGTCTGTGTCCAGGTCTGACCGTTATCTGTTGAGCGATATATACCATTAGTACCCTTTGTTCCAGCAAAAACATTTGAACCGCTGCTGGCAAGTGAAGTGACATACCAATCATTCAATGCAGTCCAGTTCTGACCGTTATCTGAAGAAAGATACACACCACCATCTGTTCCTGCAATGAGATTTAAACCACTGTATGCAAGTCCAGAAGCAGTCTGGTTGTACAATGCACTCTGAGTCCAATTCTGGCCATTATCTGGAGAAAGATATACACCACCATATCCATATGTCCCTGCAAAGAGATTTGAACCGCTAAGGGCAAGTGAAGAAATGCTCAGACTATTCAATGAAGTCTGCGTCCAGTTCTGACCGTTATCTGTTGAAAGATATACACCAGAATCTGTCCCAACAAAAACATTTGAACCGCTGACTACAATTGAATAAACATGGTGATAATTTAATGAAATCTGTATCCAGTTTTGACCGTTATCTGTTGAAAGATAAACACCATTGTAATAGGTCGCAGCAAAAACATTTGTGCCGCTGACTGCAAGTGCAGAAACATTCTTATCATTCAACATAGTCGGTGTCCAGTTCTGCCCGTTATCCGTAGAACGATATAAATAGTTTGGAATAATACCAGGGTCCGTTCCTGCAAAGACATTTGAGCCGTTGACGGCAAGTGAATGAATCCAAACTTGCGTACCCAATGAAGTCTGTGCCCAGTTCTGACAGTTATCCGTAGAAAGATATACCCCAGAACCAGATGTCCCTGCAAAAACAGTTGAAGCGCTGACGGCAAGTGAGAAAACTTGCTGATTATTCAACGTAGTCTGTGACCAGTTCTGACCATTATCTGTAGAACGATATACTCCATAATCTGTCCCTGCAAAAACGTTTGAACCACTGACCTCAAGCGAGAGAACTTGCCCAGTCATTGAGCCAGTCAGTGATGTCTGTATCCAGTTTTGTCCGTTA
Source organism: Ignavibacteriaceae bacterium (assembly GCA_035328465.1). Classification (GTDB taxonomy): domain Bacteria; phylum Bacteroidota; class Ignavibacteria; order Ignavibacteriales; family Ignavibacteriaceae; genus JADJEI01. The sequence goes on from DAOLIQ010000119.1 coordinate 1,611, forward strand.
TCTGTAGAACGATATACTCCATAACTTTCAGTCCCTGCAAAAACATTTGAACCATTGACAGCAAGTGAAAAAACTCTTCCTCCTGGTGGTCCGATTTGCACCCATTGTGCATAACAGACAGCAAATGACAAAATGCAAATACTAATTACTAATATTAAATTGTTAGGTTTCATATAGCCTCCCTCATTACTTCATTAATATTAATTTTTTAGTTTGTGTGTATCTTCCTGCTTGAAGAGTATAGAAATAAATTCCGCTTGACAGTTCCCTGATTCCGGACAAGCCGGAATGACTGTTGAACTCGACGTCATAACTCCCTGCTGGTTTTTCTTCGTTAACCAAGGTTGCAACTTCATTTCCCAATACATCATAAACTTTTAATGTTACAAATTCTGAGATTGGAACTGAATATCTAATCTTTGTTGAAGGGTTGAAAGGGTTGGGATAGTTCTGTTCGAGACTGAATTGTTCCGGTAGTGAAAGATAAACGGTTAATTCTCCAACAACTTCTTGAGTTCCATCAAAGTCAATCTGGTTGAGTCTGTAATTATAAATACCGGATTGAAGATTTTTATCAACAAAAGAATAATCCTGCTTTTCAGTTGTAGTTCCTTTGCCTTCAACAAATGAAATCTTGTTTCCGTTTCGGTAAATCTCAAATCCCTGGTTGTTTATTTCGGTACCTGTCTGCCACGAAAGTTGAATATTATTCCCAATTACTGAGGAGTTGAAACTTACTAATTCAACCGGAAGTACATCTGATACCCATTTGTAAATCGAATCATTTATTTCTATGCTGCTACACCATCCTGTATTGTAAGAAGAAAACACTGCTGGACCACAAGATAAATTACAATTTTGTGTCCATGTTACGCCATCATCAGTAGAATATGCAGTGCCGGGTACCGATTGATTACCTCCAATATTACTAGGAGAAGTGATGACATAAGATCCATTTGTTCCTTTTACATACACAATAAAACGTAATGATAGTGATGATAACCCTGGGGGTATAGGATTTATGGATTCCCAAGTTACACCGCCATCCGATGTTCTTGAAAAGTTTGTTTGAGGGTAAAAATCAATTGCCAATCCATTCAGGTCATCTTTGAAAGCAAATGCAAAACCCAGTTGGCTGGGACCACCGGTAACACTATCAGTAACTGTCCATGTGTAACCATGATCTGTTGTTCTGTATAGTCGATTACTAAAAGTTTGAAACCAATAAGAATTACCTGCTGAATTAACAATCGTGTGTTCAATTCCAACTTCACCAGTTAATGGAGCAGGAATATTTCCGGAGGGAACACGTATCCAGTTTGCACCCCCATTTGTTGTGGTATATATTTCCCAATAGCCGCCTCTCGGATCTCCAACGCAAACACCATTGTCAGCATCGAAGAAATGAATTACATTCGGATAGCCACCGGAACCCTGGAAAGCAGTTGAGTCTTTTACCCAATTTGAACCGCCATCCGTGGTTTTGAATATTCCTCCGCTTGTTACGCCGGAAGGATCATTCATTGCAATCCATGCAGTATTAGCATCAATAGCCGTAATTCCTGAACATTCTAATCCGGCGGCACCAGTAACTGTAGAAACAGTCCAATTGTTTCCACCATTGGTGGTTCTCAGAAATTGTGAATTTATATTGTTTTTTCCCCAGCAAACATTATCATCCACGGCTGTCAATACGACTGCGCGATCTCCTGAGTTGAGCAATCCAGGGGCAGGTTGAATAATCCAGGGACATTGAGCCATTACTGAATAAGACAAGAGCACAAAGAACAAAAGACTGTACAAAAACGAAAAGGTTTTCATAAGAACCTCCTTTAATTATTTGTGAAAAAAAATTACGGAGGCAAATAAATAAAAAATCGGCGGGGGGTACATATAAGCTATGTCCCAAATATTTGTAATTTTATCCCATTTTACGTTAAATCGCTCGGCGGGTATCCAAATTCTTCTTTAAAGCATTTTGAAAAATATGACAGGCTCGAAAAACCCACAGAGTAAGCAATCTCAGAAATATTTCCCTGTTTCTTTTCAATCATTTTTTTTGCTCTGGATAATCTCACTGATCGTAAATACAGACTGGCAGGTTTTCCGGTGATGGCAGTAAATTTTCTGTGGAATTGAGATCTGCTCATCCCCACTTCTTTTCCAAATTCTTCTATACTGAATTCCTCTTCAGATAAATGTTTCTCAATAATTTCATTTACTTTTTGCATAAATTTTTCATCAAGACTACTGAGTTTCATTCCCTTGATCGAAGGGAAATGATTGTCAACTTTACTGAACTTTTCCTGCAGCTTCCTTCTGATACTTATCAGGTTTTTAATTCTAACCTGAAGCTCTTTTATATCGAATGGTTTGGTTAGATAATCATCTGCACCTGTTTCTAATCCTTCCAGCTTGTTTTCCTGTCCTGCTTTTGCTGTGAGAAGAATGATCGGTATGTGGCTTGTCTTTTCATCGTTCTTTAATATTCTTACTAATTCATTTCCATCCATCTTCGGCATCATCATATCACTTATGATAAGATCAGGAATAATTTTCTCTGCTTTTCTGACTCCTTGTTCACCGTTGACAGCTTCTTCTACGAGATAATTACGATCCAAAGATTCTCTAATGTAATGTCTCATATCATAATTGTCTTCAACAACAAGAATGATGGTTTTATCTTCTTTCAACTCAGCGTCATTCTGAGGAGTCTGCAACGAAGAATCCAACAGAGCAGCTTCTTTTTGATTATTTTCATTCTCAGTTAAGTTTGGATTCTTCGCAGAGTTTATCCCGTCTTTGTCGGGACTCAGAATGACATCTACCTTTTCTTCAACAATATCTTCGTCGTGCAAATGATCCCTGCCGAAAGGAAACTCCAATGTGAATTCGGTGTAACTTCCTTTTTCACTTTCAACTCTGATACTTCCATTATGGAGTTCTATCAGCTCTTTTGTAAGTGCTAATCCGATTCCTGTTCCTTCATACTCTCTTGTGTGTGAACTGTCAACCTGGTAAAACCTGTCGAACAATTTTGGTATTTCTTCAGCGGCTATTCCAATTCCCGTGTCTCTTATTTTTATTTCAACAAATCCTTTTGTATTGTCATGCTGTTCGTCTGAGGCGGATTGTTTCAGCGTCTTACTAACAATCGGAGATTCCGAAACAAGTTCGGAATGACATTCTCGCACTGAAACTGTAATCATTCCTTCTTCTGGTGTAAACTTGAATGCATTGGATAATATGTTGCTAAGTATTTTCATCATCTTCTCTTTGTCAAAGTACAATTCAATAAATTCTTTCTCAGGCAAAAGTTTTAATATTATATCTTTGGATTCAGCAAGAGATTCGAACGATAATGCAACTCCTTTTACAAAAGATACAATATTTCCTTTTTCTGCTTCAAGCTTCAACTTTCCGGATTCTAGTTTTGATAAATCAAGCAACTGATTTATCAACTGAAGCAGCCTTTGCGAATTCCGTTTTATTACATTCGCATCTTTTACAACATCATCGGATGTTCTTGAGCTAATTTTTTCTGCTGGACCAAGAATTAAAGTAAGCGGTGTTCTAAACTCGTGAGAAATATTAGCAAAGAATCTCGATTTCATTTTATCAGTTTCTTCTTTTTCTTTAAGAACAGCTTCATCCAGCTTCACACGGTTTTTAAGATGTAATCTGTTCAATTCATATCTTCTTATTCCATACAGAGCGAACAAAAAGAATAACGTGTAAGATGAAAAAGCCCACCATGTTTTCCACCAGGGGGGATAAATAATAATTGCAATTGAAGTTCCAACTTCATTCCAGACGCCATCACTATTTGAACCTTTTACTCTGAATATATATTCACCAGGCTCAAGATTTGGATATGAAGCGTATCGTCTTGAACCTGAATATACCCAATCCTTATCTACTCCTTCCATTTTATAAGCATACTGATTACGACCTGGATTGATATAACTTAAAGCTGCAAATTCGAATGAGAGGAAATTTTCGGTGTAAGAAAGATGTATTTCCTTACCAAATGGATAAGGTTTTTCAAACTTTCGAAAATCAGTTATTACGACAGGAGGAATAAATTCATTGTTTTTAAGACTATCGGGAATAATTCTAATTAATGACTGTATTTCACTGAATATACGTGGTACGATTAAATATATCTCTCCATTTCTCATTTTATAAGGTTGTCCAAATTTAACATCGGCAAACACTTTAGTTTCCCGCGTCCCCGGATTGTATTTAATCGCATTACCATTAAAAATCCAAAGATTCCCGTACGCGTCATCAGTTGCCTTAAAAAAACCTAAGGGCAATCCGACTTTTCCGCTCCAGCGAAGACATTTTTGACTAACTCTATCAAACTTGTTCAAAGTACTATTCGCTATAATCCACAAATTTCCCAACCCATCCTCAAAAATATCCCCAACTGCATTACCACCTATAGTTGATGAATCTTCCGCATCGTATGAGAATCTGGTTGAGGTTTTATTTTTAATATCATAACGAATCAAGCCCACATCGGTTCCTATCCATAACAAGCCGGTTTTATCTTCGCACAGAGCCCCAATATCAGTATCGAATTTAGTTACCTCCTCAACTTTATTTTGTCCGGGATATAATTTTAAAATTCTATTCCCTGTGTTTAGCCAGATATTTCCATCTCTGCTATTACTCATAAATGATAATTCTTTAGCGAATACTTTCCCTTTCGAATCAATGAAACGATTAAATTTTTCTTCTCCGTCTTTCTTAAAAAATAGATTTCCTGTTTTTCGTTCGCTAATCCATAGGGTGCCGGTTTTATCTTTTATAAGCCCGGTAATATTTGATTTAAATTTTTCTACTTTAAATGACTCATTCACCGGATCAAAGCTTATAAGTCCATCTTCTGTTCCGATCCATATTTTACCATGATTATCTTCAGCTAAACTCCACCTATGATTTATCAAATGACCGTATTTATCAAAAGGATATTCTTTTACATAACGATTTCCGGGTGTAAATTTATTTAAACCGCGTCCATCGGTTGAAATCCAAATCGTTCCTGATCTATCGAATAAAATTTTCGTTACATTATTACCACTGATACTAGCGGGATCTTCCCAATTGTATTTATAATGAGAAAAATTTTTTGTGCGCTTATTAAAAATGTCAACACCGATTGTACTGATCCACAAATTTCCATTTAAATCTTCGCTGATTGAATTAACAACATTATCAGCTAAACTTTTAGGATCTTTTGAATTATTCTGATAAAGAGTAAAAGTCCCGTCTTCTCTATTAAATTCAACTAACCCGCCCGTTGTTCCAAACCACATTATCCCATCACTATCTTCATAAATTGACAGAATCCAATTATCACCTTCAGTATACCGGTAGTGAACAAATTGATTTGAAGCTTTATCATATTTATCGATTCCATTCCCTGTCCCAAACCAAAGCGAACCAGTTCTGTCTTCGTATATAGCGTTAACTGCATTATGAATAATACTTCCAAGGTCACTGCTATCGTGTTTTAACCATTTAAAAGTTTCGGTTGATTTATCGAAAAGATATAAACCTCCACCGGTTCCAATCCAAAGATTGCCATCCCGATCCTCAAGTAAAGATAACACATGGTTACTCCAGTCTGTAAGAGCCGTCTTGGAATTTAACCTATAATGAGTAACTATTCCTGTTGTTGGATTAAGTTTTTCCAGACCTTGCGTATGACCAGCCCAAATGTTTCCTTCTTTGTCCCCGCAAATAGCATATATTATTACGTTAGGCAAGTCAATGACTACATGGTTAGAAAGTAAAGTTGTATCTCCATCACGCGGGATATAAGATTTGAAGGAATAACCATCGTATCTATAGATTCCACGATATGTTCCGCACCATATATATCCTAACTTATCCTGAAACATGCAAGGAATAACCCCTGGAAGACCTTTAATATGTTCAAAAGTAATTTTTGATTGTTGAGAATATGTTTTGTATGAAAGGGAAAGAATAATGGTTAGAATAAAAATGAAAAATCGAATCGGGCGCAGAT
>DAOLIQ010000120.1:0-7606 GCA_035328465.1 Ignavibacteriaceae bacterium
TCATACTTTATAAAAAATTTGGATTCAAAAAGATATCACCTTGTTTATACAGATCAAGTTGATGGCTGCATAAAAATAAAGAGATTGTAAAATGAAAAATATCTTAATAATACTACCAATATTTTTAATTGCTCAACAGATTGTCTCTGCACAACAGTTTACTTCCTCTCAGCTTGATTCTCTGTTCAACAAAATGATCAGACTGCATAATCCGGTTGATAACGAATCCCCTTTATCGGACAGCCTTTCTTATCGGGAGAATAAATGCGGCTTTGGATTAGTAAACTCAATTAAAGAGAACCTGAATTTGTTTACAGCCGAACAGCAAAGAACATTAAAATTACTTTTAGACAGACCAATAAAATCAGACAGCTTGATAACACCGGAAGGCTTCTTCATGATACATTATAACTCTTCGGGTGCAGACGCTCCTGCTTATGATGTAAACGAATTAGCAGCAGCACTCGATTCAAGTTACAATTTTGAAATCAACTATCTCGGATTTCCACCCCCGCCTGATGATAATAACGCCGGCGGCGATAATCACTACGATGTTTACATTTCTGATATCAGCGCTTATGGATTTACAACCTTCGAATTCACGGGAAATGCAGCTACCGGACCGTCATTCATCACTATGGATAATGATTTTGGCAGTGGCTTTTTTACTCATGGCATTGAAGCTGCAAAAGTAACTGCAGCACATGAATTTCATCATTCTATTCAAGCCGGAAATTATATTTTCCGTGAAAGTGATCTTTTCTTTTATGAACTAACCTCTACCTCAATGGAAGAATTTGTGTTTAATGATGTGAACGATTACTACGCTTATATGAAAAACTATTTTGATAATCCTTCAACATCATTAGCAAATCAAAATGGCTACAACCTTGCTATCTGGAATGTTTTCCTTCAAAATAATTTTGGATTTGATATTATTAAACGACAATGGGAGTTAATGCCGTCGAAGCGAGCAATCGATGCTATCAATACAAGCATTGAAGAAGAAGGACAATCTTTTCCATTTGCACTTAACCAATTTGGAATCTGGACATACTTTACAGATTATAGAACTTCAGAAGGAAGATTTTTTGAAGAATCAGAAAACTATCCTTTGATAAAACCTTTAACTACCACTGTTTTCTCTCCGCCGAGTAAAGAAGTTAATATTAATTCGAAGCCGGCAGCTAATAATTTTATCAGATTCGTTAATAGTGCAAACGGTGATACTCTTACTGCATTATTAACCAATGGTGATTACATAAATGGTATTGATAACACAAATGGAAATTTTCCATTTCAATATATTTTATTTAATGACTCATCAAGCGGCAGCAGAGCATTAACAGAAAATTATTCAGCTAATTTTGTTATATCCAATGAAGCTGTGTGGTCTGGTGCCGAAATACTTAACAACCAAATTATCGGTGTTGACAGCATCTCGCCGAACGGAAATAATATTGCCTATGCCTTTCCAAACCCGTTTAAGTATAGTGCAAATTCAACTCCAGTCTATATTCCAGTTCCATCCGGAACTTTGCTTGAAGTTGAATTGAATGTCTATTCAATTTCTATGAACCTGGTTTATAATTCTACCGGGTTAAGGATTATTAATAAAGATATTGTTGATGAAGCTGGGAATAAAGTTTATAAGCGAGTTATACAATGGAATGGACTTGATAACAACGGAGAAAGGCTTCCAAGCGGCGTTTATATCTACGTTACTAAAATGAATGATGAAATAGTAAAAGGCAAGCTGGTAATTTTCAATGATTAATTATTCTGTTACCGCGGCTTCTTTAAATAAAACATTCGGCAGAAGACTTATCTTCAACGATTTGAATTTTGAGTTCGCCTCCAATGGTGTTTATGGAATTGCGGGAGCGAATGGTTCAGGTAAATCTACTCTTGTAAAAATTATCGCAGGAATTATTTCACCTTCCAAAGGGAAGATCATTCATAAAATTAATTCACAAGAAACAGCCGAGATTAATCTTTACAATCACATTGGTTTCGTCTCACCCTACTTAATTCTTTACGAGGAATTTTCTGCGTGGGAAAACATAAATTTGTTTTCGAGTATTCGAGGTATAAAGTTCGATAAGGAAAAAACTGAATATCTATTAAATCACTTTTTAATTTTTGATAGAAAAGATGACCTTGTGAAAACCTACTCTTCGGGTATGAAACAAAGATTGAAATTTGTTTTTGCACTTGTTCACTCGCCGCAATTAATAATTCTGGATGAACCGACTTCAAATCTTGATGAAGAAGGGAAAAATTCCGTTTACCAAATAATTGAACAGGAAGGAAAGAAAGGGATTGTAATTGTTGCCTCGAATGAAAAATCAGATTTAAGCTTTTGTAACAACATTATTCAGCTTGAATTATTCAAAAGAAATAATTTAGTATGATAGCACAAGCGTATTCATTATTTAGAAAAGATCTCAACTCCGAATTGCGAACACGTTACGCAGTTAATGCACTGGCTATGTTCATCATCGTTGCAATCAGCGTAATTCTTTTTTCAATCGGTGATGAAAAAATTACTCCCGAATTGACTGGCGGATTATTCTGGGTGATAATTTTCTTCACGGCTATGTCAGGTCTTTCACGGGCATTTGTTTCTGAGGAAGAAAGAGGCACTACGCTCGCACTTCAACTTGTAGCATCACCGTCAACAATTTTTACAGGCAAGTTAATCTTTAATACAATTTTAGTTTTCTGCATGAACACAGTGATCGCTCTTCTTTATTCGGCACTTTTTGATGCATTCGTTTTAGATAATTTTGTCCTGTTTTTGTATTCTTTTATACTAGGTAATATCGGATTAGCTGTGTCTTCAACAATAATTGCAGCAATAATTGCAAAAGCCGGAGCTAAAGGTACATTGTATCCTGTTTTATCTTTTCCGATATTACTGCCGTTGATTTTGACTTCTGTACGTTTAACAATTTTTTCAATGGATGGCATAAGCTTTGAAAGAGCTAAGTTTGAACTTGCAATCGTTCTTAGTTACGACGTAATTATGACCACCGCATCTTACATGTTGTTTGAGTTTATTTGGAAAGATTAAGATTTTTAATTAAAAATAAAGAATAAAAAAAATGATCTGGAAAATATTTCTACTTTTACTTTTAACGTTTGTCTCAATAGCAGGAATTGCATTTCCCATTGTTGAGAATCCAAGCCGATGGTACGAGTTTCCATTCATTCCTGGTTTGGAAGAAAACGCCAAAATTATTTTCTTTCACGTACCAACTGCGTGGCTGACAGTTATCGCTTTTCTGATGTCAACAATTTTTAGCTTTAAATATCTTCGCAAAAAAAATCTTGATGACGACATTAAATCTTATGCTGCTGCACAACTTGGAATGATATTCTGCATACTCGCAACTGTTACCGGAGCAGTCTGGGCAAAATTTGCGTGGGGAACATATTGGAATTGGGATCCAAGGCAAACAAGTATTTTTGCTTTGATGCTAATTTACGGTGCATGGTTTGCTTTGCGTTCTTCAATTGAATCAGAAGAAAAACGAGCAACTTTATCAGCGGTCTATTCTATCATTGCTTTTGTTACCGTACCCTTCTTCATTTTTATTATGCCGAGAATAATGAAAGGACTTCACCCCGGCTCGGCTGATGATACTACTTCCGGTCCGGTTGTAAATTTTAGAATGAATTCCAATATGCTTTTGATATTCTTTTTATCATTAGCCGGCTTTACAATTTTATATTTCTGGATGTGGAAGATTGGCTACCGAACTTTGCTTCATAAAGAAAAACTTGATAAACAGTTAATAAAGTGAGATGATAATTTGAATAGCTTTTATATTTTTTTACAGGATAATGCAATTGCTGTAGTGGCGGTTATAGTTCTGCTTTTATGGGTTGAAGTTTTCTTTTATGTCAGCAATCTTGACAGAAGATTAAAAAAAGTTGAAAAGGATGATAACGTAAAAACTTCATCTAAAAATATTTTCTTTCAATTGGCAGGATTAACAATCTTAACGGGTGCAATTTTATATTACCTATCATTAGGAACAGTTTTTTTTGAAAGCGATAAAGCTGAAATTATTAATAGTCAATCTGAAATTTCATTCATTGGCACCCTTGAAAAAAGAAGCATTGAAACTAAAAACGACACAACTTATTTCAGTCTTACCGATCAAAATGATAATAGTCTTGATGTTGTTTACACAAAAAAATTGCCGGCAGATTTCTCCAACAGCAAAACAATTGTTCTAACTGGAAATATCTCGAATCAAACTCTTATTTGTGATTCAATATTCATTGCAAAAAATGCAATCTACACGGTGATGGTAATCGTATTAATTGTTTGGGCAGGAATTGTTCTCTTTCTTTTTTCAATAGACAAAAAAACAAAATTATTTGAAAATCAAACTAAAGGATAAACAAAATGAAAAATAAATATATATTCGGCGGAGTAATAATTGTGCTCTTCCTTGGATTAATGGGATACTTGCTTACTCAAAGCAACATTAATTACGAAAGTAATTTCAAAAATGTAATGGCATCAGATAAAACATTTAAAGCAACCGGAAGCTGGGTAAAAGAGAAAAGCTATGAAATCAATAAAGAGCAGCGAACATTCTCATTCTACATGGTTGACGAAAATGGAAACGAAATGAAAATTGTTTACGACGGCACAATCCCGAACAACTTTGAAAGTGCAATAAGCGTTGTAGTGACTGGTCAGTATAAAGACGGTTACTTTCATGCAAAAGATATTTTGACAAAGTGCCCGAGCAAATATGAAGGACAAAAAGTTCAAACTTCAACAATGTAATGATTCGATAAAATAAATATTCGAGGTAAAAAATGATCGGCAGTATTGTACTTACGCTCGCTCTTGCGAGTAGTGTTATAGCAATGGTAATGTTTTATTTGAATTTCCGCGGCTATACCAACACACTTAATTACGGCAGAATAGCATATCATACAATGACAATGCTTGTCATCACAGCATCAACCATTCTTTGGTATCTTCTGCTCACTCATCAATATCAATATCACTATGTATTCAGTTACAGTAATAATAGTTTAAATACTGGTTTTCTTGTTTCTTCATTTTGGGGGGGGCAGGAAGGCAGTTTTATGTTATGGCTGCTATTAACTTCTATTGTAGGAGTTGTGCTGCAATCTTATTCTTCAAAACGAGGTGATCTTGAACCGAGAGTGATGGCTGTTTTCACTTTAGCCACTACTTTCCTATTGATAATGGTTTCGCCTTGGTTCAAAAATCCTTTTGAGTTTATATGGGCAACACCTGTATTTATTGACGCAAAAAGCATCAGCGCTCAGTTTCTTAATGCGCCGTTCATGCAAAATTTTATTTTTACTGATCCTAATTCGCAAACAACTTTCGTTAAGATGAGTGAAGATCTTTATAATGTATTAAGTGCTTCCGGCATTGCTGTTAATGATGTTGTTATCAATGGGAAGGGATTAAATCCGCAGCTGCTTAATTTCTGGATGCAAATACATCCACCAACGTTATTCACGGGATTCTCCATGGCAACTGTTCCATTCGCATTTGCAATGGCGGCAATGATGAAAAATGATTACCGTGATTGGGTTCGTCAGGCTTTTCCTTGGGTACTTGCAGGAACTGGAATTCTTGGACTTGGAATTATGATGGGCGGTTACTGGGCTTATGAAATGTTAGGATGGGGCGGCTACTGGGCTTGGGATCCTGTCGAAAATTCAAGCCTGATTCCGTTCCTTGTTGGTACGGCTTCGATTCATACACTTCTCGTGCAAAGAAAAAGTCAGGCTAAGGGTGGAATTGGACGCTACGCACGAACCAATATTATTCTTTCATTAATGACTTACATTTTAGTTTTATACAGTACGTTCTTAACTCGAAGCGGAATACTCGGAGATGCTTCAGTTCATTCTTTCGTTGATCCGGGAATGCTCGTTTATTTATTCCTAGTAATATTTATCGGGTCATTTATTCTGCTCGGATTTGGAATGCTTTTTTTCAGATGGAAATATCTTGGCGAGCATGTTCAAATGGAAGAAGGATTACTCTCAAGAGAGCTTGCATTATTTACTTCAGCCGTTGTGTTGTGTGCTTCTGCTACTATCGTATTAGTCGGAACTTCCGCACCGATTTGGGGAAGCGCAGTTGATACTTTCTTCTATAATGAAATGCATGTTCCGATTGCTATCATCATTGGTTTATTAAACGGACTTAGTTTACTGATCAAATGGAAAGACACAAAAAGTCAGGAAATACTTAAGAAGTCAGCACTCTCTGCAGGAGGGGCAGTTCTCTTCACAATTTTAGTTGTTGCTCTTGGGGCTGTTAATGATGTAATGATGATACTCCTGACTTTAACAACTGCCTTTGCTCTGTTCGTAAATCTGGAGATTGCGATCAAAATAGTTAAAGGCAATATGAAAATGCTTGGAGCTTATGTAGCTCATATCGGAATCGCTTTATTTATTCTCGGCGTCATTGGTTCTGCTGCTTTCAGCGAGCAGGTTGATGTTGACCTTGTGAAGAATGAAACTAAATCGGCATTTGGGTTTGATATGACCTTTACCGGTTATTCCCCGATTGAGAATAACACAAAGTATGCGTTCAACATTAATTTGAAAAATGGCGGCACCGATTATTCTGTTGCACCCGTAATGTACATTAGTGATTTCAACAATGGATTGATGCGTGAACCGGATATACTAACTCTGCCGACAAAAGATTTTTATATCTCCCCTCTTGGTTATGACCAGGGAACAGGTGAAAATTCTGAAGGTCAATCCCTTTCGCTTGAGCTTGGTTCGCAATCAGACTTTGACAATGCAACAATATCGTACCAAAGTTTTATTAAGCCTGATATGTCCGCAATGACTACCGGCGGTTCTATAAAAATGGGCGCTGTTATTGTTGTTCAAAAAGATGGAAAGACTTACACTGACTCCACTGTTATGCAAGGCAGTGCCGGTAACTTTGATTTTGTTGCTGCTCAATTTAATGATGCAAATATAAAAGTTCAGGTTCAGAAAATTGATCCTACCACAAAACAAGCCGTGTTTATTGTTTCAAACATTGTAAATAAAACTCAAGTAACAACCCAGCCAAAGGAAGTACTAACTATTACAGCAAGCATAAAACCATTCATCAGTTTTGTTTGGATTGGTGTATTGGTAATGTTTATCGGTTTCTTTGTTTCAGTTGCAAGACGGCTGAAAGAGTCTTTGATAGGATAATTTAATTTTTGAGATGACATCCCGCCGAGCGGGATGTCATCTCTTGATTTTTCATTTAATTTGAATTTTCACTTAAGCAAAATCATTTTTCTGCTGTGATAAGAATACTCAGCTTGAATAGTACAAATGTAAACTCCGCTTGCAAGATTACTTGCATTAAACACTCCTTCATACCTGCCAGCAGATTTTACTTCATCCAACAGCGTAATAACTTCACTGCCTAATATATCGTATATCTTTAATGATACCCTTCCCGTTTCGGGTGTGTCATATTTTATTGTTGTTGTTGGGTTGAGTGTGTTCGGATAGTTTTGGGAAAGTTGATAGTCAGTAGGCAGCTACTCTTTTTTTACCTAACCAGCTCCAG
>DAOLIQ010000121.1:0-7446 GCA_035328465.1 Ignavibacteriaceae bacterium
TTGACTTTAATATTGTCTATATATGCTTGAAATGACATAATTATTAATCCTTAACTGACTTTAATTTATGATAGTAAATGTAAGAAATATTTAATATTTAAAATATAACCAATGGGGGAAAAGTCTGTGATTTTATTTATGTAGCGTTTTGCGGCTACCCGAATGTTAGGAGCTTTATCACAAAACTTGAGCTGTAATACTAAGATTTGATTTATTGCAAAACTGTCTCCCCCTTTTTCATCGGGAAAACCCCGCCTACAGCATATATGCTTTTAGAGGATGCTCTTCTTATATCTGTATCTGTTTTTATTTCAATTCTGAGTTCTATTTAAACTCAAACTTCGCAAAGGTTTTCCCATTGAATTTACAAATACCATCTCCGTCTGTTCCAAACCAGAGTTCACCATTTTTGTCTTTAAAAATTATATTTATAGCATTACTTGTCAGTCCGTCTTTTGTGGTATAATTAGTTAAGTTGTTGCCGTCATATTTCCAAACACCAGCATCAACTGTTCCCATCCAAAGGTTTCCAAAGTCGTCTTCGTTTATCGTGTAAATGCGAGCCAAAGTGCCTGGACCTGATTTACCCGAAACTTTAAATTCGTTATTGCTGAGTCCTTTTTCTTCAGTAAAATTAATTAAGGATTCTCCATCATAGCGGAATAGTCCTGAACCATTATTGCCGAACCAAAAATTACCTTTCCTGTCTTCGAACAAACCGAGTACAGCTGAACCACCCAGCCCTTTTTCAGTAAACCAGGTAAAAGATTTCCCATCATAGCGACATACACCTTGAGCTTGTGTGCCGAACCAGACATTCCCCTTTTTGTCTTTTAATATACTATAAACAGCATAGCGACTGAGATTATAGGGTGAGTTTTGCGAGTGCTTAGAGTCAAAACCGGCATTATCTAATGGCAAATAGACAAACGAATTACCGTTGTAGCGATAAACACCGCCACCAGCATAGAACCATAAATCGTTCGGTCCTATTTCCCAGTCTAGGTCAGCACTACCCCTTAATTGCAAATTTTCGTTATTTGTAAAAGTAGTGAAAGTTTGCCCATCAAATCTACTGACACCGAATACACCAGTTCCAAACCAAATATTCCCAGATTTATCTTCTTGAATACTTTGAACTTGATTATTAGATAAACCGTCTTTCACAGTAAATTGAATCAACGTTTTACCATCATAACGATAGACACCAGCGCCATTCGTGCCAATCCAATAGTTGCCATTTTTATCCTGAAAAATACTTCGTATGTTCTTATCAATTTCGGTTGTTATATTTTCATTGAAAATACTATTATTGAATTCCGCTTTTGGAACTGTTGTCTGTTCTGTCAAACTATAGTTTAAATTTTCAGGTTTTTTTTGTCCGTTGCAGGAAGTAAAACATATTGATATTAGTAAAAAAGAGCAAATTATCATTTGCTTAAAGATTTTCTTTGAATTAGTCATTTTAGCTTATTTAATTGTCTGTTCATTATTTACACCGTCCCGATTTTTCATAGGAACCTCACCTGTTGCATATCTTATGTTCTGTACTCGTGCTGCTCTCAACTTAAGCTAAGAAAGAACCTGTCTTGACTTTTCCAGCTCGCTTATAATTGGCAATAATCACTCCGGTTGGTGTAACCAAACTCTCTGTTAATGTCAAGGCTTTCGGAATAGTACCATTATCAAAAAACTTTTTTCCTTTACCAAGAGTCAATGGATAAATTTTGAGCCAGAGTTCATCCACTAAATCATTTTTTAGCAGCAGCTGAATAAGCTCACCACTACCATGAACTTGAATGTCAGAACCTTTTGAACTTTTAAGCTTTTTGATATCTGACAAATTTTTTAGAAAAACTGAGTTTTTCCAATCAGACTTTTTCATTGTATTGGACACAACGTATTTTGTAACATCGTTGATACCAGGCCATTCATTATTATGCTCCGGCCAGTAACCTGCAAAAATCTCAAATGTTTTTCTGCCCAGGAGAAGGTCGGCAGGTTTCATCTGTTTTTCCATGACCTTACCACCAACCTCGTCAAAATAAGGAACAACCCAACCGCCATATTTGAAACCGCCCGATGTATCTTCTTCAGGTCCACCGGGTGCCTGCATTACACCATCTAATGTAATAAATGACAAAACAATTATTTTTCTCATATCCACCTTTCTCTTTTAGATCTTTATACTCACTCAAAAAAAATCATTTACCTGTTCAGTCCTGTTGCCATTTTATAGGCCAATGCAGTATCGGGAAGAGGCATTAAGGTATCTAACAAAATATTGTACGTTCCTTTTTCAGAAAGTTCGTCGGCAACTTTTTTAATTAAAGCTAAGGTAGCTTTCATCAAACCCGAACCAAGACTTACTCTGGCAACACCCAAATCCTGCAGCTCACTTATAGATGGTGTTACTACTGCACCAATCGTAGGGTTCGCAAGAATATTAATTGGCGCATTAATTTCTTTTACCAATGTTGAAATTGTTTCTTTTTCCCATACAGGTTGTACGAATATGCAGTCGGCACCGGCTTCACGATATTTATTGCCACGCTTTATTGATTCAGATAATTTTTCGCGTGATGAACCCGACGAAGTATAAAACGAATCCGTTCTTGCATTAATTACTAAATGAAAGCCGAGTGAATCTGATAATGCACGAATGGCGGATATTCTTTCACAAAATTCCATCTCGTCAATTAGTACCGGATTTAAATCAATACTATCTTCAATGTTTACTCCAACAATTCCTGTTGCAATTATTTTTTTAACTGAAGCAGTTATTTCATTTAAATTATTTCCATATCCGGCTTCTATATCCACAGTTACCGGAACTCGTACTCCATTTACGATCCCCGTGACAGCTTCAATCATTTCTGACAATTGTATTACCTGGCAGTCAGGATAACCTAAAGTGGCAGCTATTCCCATACTTGTTGTTGCGATTGCTTTATAGCCGCTTGCTTCTATTAACTTAGAACTTCCGATGTCCCACGAGTTTAACAGAACCAGAATTTCTTTATCGTGATGATATTTCAGGAACAGTTCAGCTTTTTCTTTTTGAATACTTGAAACCATAATCTTGTTTTTTTATTGTTTTATATAAATATATCTAACTTCTAATCGAATTGCCACTAACGTTTTGCCGCTTTGCGATGGCGGGGGTTATTAGCACTAAACTTCATTCGGAGAACTGCACTTCCACATTGCAGAAATGTGTCTGCGAAGCATAGAACCCCCGCTATCGCAAACCCCTTGTTAGCAGTTCGTAGTTTTTCAGTGCTCAACACCATCTCGTATTGCCGCTTCAAGTATATCAATGTTTATATCTTTCAGCGTTTTGAACTTGATGCAATACCCCGTTACACTTGCCTTGCCTATTGTTTTTCCGTAGGTTTCAGGCAAATACTTTTTGTCTTCAATGCCCATAATATAAACTGAAATTCCCGTTATGTTTGGACTGATGCCAATTTGATAAAACTCTTTGGTTTTTCCATCAGCATATTTAATGCTCTGAAGACCATACCCAATATTAGGGTTAGAAACAGTTTTACCATTATCGTCTTTGCCGTCTAAGAACCATAATTTACATTTTGGCAATATTTTAAGTATGCGTTTGTGCAAAACTTGAATGTCCACACATTTTGCTTCAGGCAGAGCAGCAATATACTTTTTGATTTGTTCTTGTACGTTCATTGCCCTGAGTTATTAATTTTTTATCGGCTTGTAGTAAAACGTCACTGCACCACCACTAAAAGTTTTTGTCTTTAAGAGTTTAAGAATTGTCCTTTCATTTATCTGTTCAAATAAAGGCAAACCACTTCCTGCAATAACGGGGTGAACCATTAGTTGTAATTCATCAATTAATTTAAGTTTCATTAACTGTATAATTAAACTCCGACTGCCAACAAAAATATCTTTACCTGATTGCTGTTTGAGTTCTGAAACTTCTTGGTCAATAGTTCGGTTTGCCAACTTTGCACTTTTCCAATCTACATTCTTAAGCGTTTGAGAAAAAACAATTTTAGGAACTCTGTCCATTACAATAGCAAAGTCGTCCATTGATTTTTCACCAGATGGATTTTCTGCCAGAGCTTTCCAAAATTCCATTAGTTGATAGGTTATTCTACCGTAAAGAACGGTGCCCGCATTACTCAACAAGTCAGCATAATGTTGATGTATTTCTTCATCTGGAATTATTGCTGTATGGTCGCAAAATCCGTCAAGCGTCATATTGATTGCTGCTATTACTTTTCTCATACTTAATTTTTTGTCGTTTGTCGAATCGATGTTATGTCAATTTTTGTTAGCGGTAGTTGTTTTCATTTCCTTGTCACTTTGTATCTTATGTGTGTTGTCAAGTCGGAAGGAATTACTTCTATAATTTGTATATCATAAATATCCTTGTCAATACTGTCAAATAGTCGGATACCGCTTCCTAAAAAAACAGGTGCAATGTGAATAAAAAATTCGTCCACAACTCCTGCATTAAGAAATTGCTGAATAGTATTCGCACCACCTTGTATTCTTATGTCCTTACCTTTGGCTGATTGTCTTGCTTTTTCCAATGCACTTTCTATCCCGTCGTTGATGAAGTAAAATGTTGTTGTCCCTTTTTGAATCCAAGCCTCTCGCTTTTCGTGCGTCAATACAAAAACGTTAGCTTTGTATAAGTCCTCCGGCCAACTGACTTCACCCTCCTCAAACATACGTTTCCCCATAATGAATGCACCTGTTCTTGCAATTGTCTCTCTAATAAATTTTCCATCAGGTCCATCTTCATTACCGCCTTCCATTCCTAAGTATTCCCCAAAAGCTTTTTGTTTAAACATCCATTGATGAATTTTTCCTGATACACCGCCCATTGGGTTGTTTGGACTTCTGTTGTCACCTGCGAAAAAACCATCAAGCGATATTCCGCTGTCAAAGATAATTTTGCTCATTTTTATTTATTTAATGTTCGTCAAAGTTAATTTTTGTCCATCGGCTGATTGTTAGAACAGGTTCATTACACTTGCCGCTAACTTATTTAACCCACCCATAAACATGCACATATACAACAAATCTCTGCCGGCTTTGTGCCATAAATGGCTGCGTTTATTTCTTGCGCTAACATAAAAAATTAATATTATAAATCATAAGTCATAAATCATAAAATCGTCAGCCGCCTTACTGCCAAACCGATGATAGAAGAAATTCCCTTATTGTGCTTTGAATAAGTTAATTGTATAATCAAGTAATTTTTTGTCACCGTATTCTCCGTGTCCCGGAACAACAATTTTCACATCAGGATATTCCTGTTTAACTCTTTCTACTGTACTTGACCAATCTATAATATTAGCGTCGCCTAAATAACCTTTACCAGCATCTAACTCTTTTATTAAACACCCGCCAAACATTAAATTTTCACTCGGGTAATAGCCAACTACATTATCTTTTGTATGCCCTTCACCGAAAAATTTTACTGTAACAATTTTATCGCCAACTTTTAGAGTTAGTGTATCAGTAAAACCATTATTGGGAATAACTAAATTATTTTCTTTTGCGAGTTCAATTGTTTTTACATTTGCATAAGAAGGAATATGATCTTCTTCAAATGCTTTTAGTCCGCCTAAACAGTCATCGTGGAAATGAGTTGGAATAATAGCATTTATATTGCAATGAAGAGTTTCGTTTATCCATTTGATTAATTCTTTTGAACTATTGTCGCTGGTTGGCGTGTCGAAAATAATCACTTTATTATTATCTCTCACAATTAGTCCGTTACAAGGTACGTTCCCAAAATCGTTAGTTTGTAAGAATGAAGTATGCACAAAAGAATTTTCACTAATTTGGGTAATAACTAAATCATTGGATTTGTAAACCTCTTTAGATTTAAACGCGTCTAGTTTTTGAGAACCACAATTTAAAACAATGACTGAACTAATAATCAATAGTGTTTTCATAAATAATTTCATTTTGTTTTTTATTTGTTGTCTTTAGTCCCAAAAGTTCAGAATAAAATTTTTCCGTTTCGCCAAGTTCGTCAGTTTGTATTTCTATTTCTAAAATATTCATTATTCAAAATTTGCTTTGTTGTTCAATATACTTGCAGCAGCGGTTTCGGGCTTTGCGAAGGATGGGGTCTCCCGGCGCTGCCAATCAAATGTCTGCAATTTCAATTTCCACTTTTATTCATCTATTTTTATCTTAAAATCCGGGTAACGTCAATAAATTTTACTTTGTATTTATTTCAGTTCGATTAGAATTATTAGTCCCAAACATGTCAAAAGGTTTTTTACTAAAATTATCATTAAATAAAAATGCTGTGAGGAATATGTATGCGATAAGTCCAACAACAATAAGCAACTGAATAAACGATGTTTTTTGAATATCCTGTTTTGATTTTACATCACAAATTTCACCGGGGCAGTATTGAGCTTTTTCTTTATAAAACATTGAATAAAATTTACAGCCTAAACAAATGCCAAACGCAGATTCAAAGAACAGGAATATCAGGCAAATCAAGCAGGTAATACCCGTTATCAGGCTGTATGCATTTATTACAACCAGCAAAACGAACATCATGCTTGCCAAAACGATACCGATTATCCAGGCAAATTTTTTTTGTTTAGCTCCCACATATTCGGGTACCTGATTCCGTACAATCAAACGTCCGATTATCAATGCGGGAGAAAATTTAGGATTAACAAAGACCCGTATTAATAAATCAGTAAGGAATATAATTATAACATATTTTATCAAAAGAAAATCTCCTTTAAATAAGATCAGCATTAAAGAAATAAACATAAATAAAAAGAATATTCCTGCTGCTGCTCTTATTTCCCGTTCATTTAAAACTGGGATGTTGTATCCTTCAACATCTTCACCAAATTTTATTATTTTATTCATAAGGTTATTTCCTCCCCCTGCTTTAGTTTCACAATATTCATAACAGTAGTTTTGATTTATTTATTTTGAAAGCTATTTTCCGATACAAAAATATGTAATCGAACGAATAACTGAAATAGAGAATCAACATACGGCAGTTATGGTAAACCAACGGTTTCCTTTTCTGAAAACTGTAACTCAGCCGCCTGCAATAATTATTACAACCGCATATCATCAATATGCAGTGGAGGGGTTTAATCTAAACGTAACGTATTACCCGTTAAAGCCTTTTGAGTTTGAATGGTTTTTAATGACTGTGAATAAGGTTAAAGCAGCACCGGAAGAACAACAGAAAGAAAGTGAAAGTGAGGAGATAAAAGATTTTATATTTCTAACTGTGCAAAAAAAGAAGATGAAAATTTTATTCTCAGAGATACTTTATATTGAATGTCAAAGAAAATAAATCAAAGTCATTACAACAGAAAAAAAGTACATTTCAAAAATGAGTACTCATGAAATTGAGTCTCTTTTACCTGCAAATCTTTTCAATAGGATTCACCGTTCTTTTATTGTTTC
>DAOLIQ010000122.1:0-7390 GCA_035328465.1 Ignavibacteriaceae bacterium
TACATAGCTTAATCAGGGAACCGCCCGGGAAAGGGGTGTAATCTTTCCCGGGTGTCTTTTTTTGCTTACTTTTTTGGACAAGCAAAAAAGTAAGAATATTAAAATTCCGAAACCTTCCTGGAGAGTTTCAGCAGAAGACTCTTCATCTTTTCCTTAGTGACCACCGAAATATTAAACCCTTCATTATAGGTATTATTATTCGACAAGCTCTCCCGCCGGTTGGTCCTGAAATTCCTGGCCACCCTCTCCATCAGCTCTGTATAATTGGTATTAATGATCACATCATCCAACAACAACCGAGCGCCTAATGCGAGGTCTGGGACAGTTAATGTTACATGCACCTTCTTAACCTTATCTTTCGCCACATCCCTGGTCATTGGTAAAGGAAGTGTCAGCTGATGCTTTTTGTTCAGGTAATGCAGATCTTCAGCTATCCAGAAAACGAGCTGGTCCCTGATAGATTCAAGATGAGGAAGATAAACGCAATTGGGTTTCACAATTCGCTGGTTAAGTACTTTTATTTGCCAGCTGTAAAATTCCACCAGGTCAGCCACATTCTTTCGTTCAGAAGCTTCCTCCTTCAATTTCAGTATATAGTAGTTATAAAAAAGTACCGAATTAAAATTCAGATAAAACAATTTTTCGCTGATAATATTTTCAGGGTCCTTGTCTTTCTGTTTTAATATCTCAAGCAATGATGTTTGTAACGCCTGCAGGTAACTTAGGTCTCTAAAGCTAAAATCATTCTCTGGTAGTAAAAAGTACTCAAAGGGTTCGCAGATCAGTTCGGTAAAAGCTGCATTGGTCTTCACCTGCACTAACCACTTTTTAATAAGTTTTAGGTTACGTTCAATACCAGGTTCAGCTTTCCACTTATATGCATTCGGCAGCTTGGCAGCATATGCAAAGTAGGTAGGGTAATTCTCTTGTAAGCAATTCAATAATTCATGCAGTGCCTGGTAGGCAGTTTTATAAACCTTATCCACCCCGGTTTCTCTTCCGGTCACATGTATACCCTCAACATTTTTTGGAAGCAGGTAGTCCAGCACAGTATCAAGCAACCTGGTTAATCCTGATTGCTGAAGTTCAATGTAAGCATGCCGCAGGTTATCTTCAGAAAATCCGTTGATGCATTTACGCATCCTCTTCCGAACTCTTTCCTTCTCACTAACAACAAAATCATTCCACTCCCGAATTCGCATCTCTTCAGGCTTATTCACAAGGGCCAGCTTAGGATGAAGGCTTTCTGAGATGAGGTCATCCAATGCCTCCAATTCATAGTGTAACGACATAGTTAGTTAGTTTCCGATCTAAAACTTACTTTCTATTCTCTGCTTGAACTTTTAACCAATATAATTTTTATACATTCTCCTCATTTAAAGGAATACAAATAAACAATTTGCATCCCTTTCCCGGTGCACTGGTGATTTCCATTTTCCCATCATAAGCATCTACACGGTTACAAATATTACTGAAGCCGATACCGATCAGTTTTTGCTCAGTTTTATTAAACCCCTTTCCATTGTCACTGATGATTAATTGTATTTCATCATTCACTAGCTGCAAACTGATCAAAGCAACCTTGGTTTCTGCATGCTTCAGAATATTGCTCGTTTGTTCCTGGATGATACGGTAAAACATTTGTTGTTGATCTGCAGATAGCATTTTTATTGCTTCATCACTAATATCGGTGGTTAACCTGATATCCTTTAATTCCAACATGCTGTTTGCAATTTCCTCAATGCACCTTTCAAGTCCTTCATTTGTTACAATAAATGTAGTGAGCCTCTGGGTTAATACCCTTATTTCTTCAATTGCCATACCCACATATTCATCAGCTTTGTCCAGGTGGTCAGACTGTTTATTCTTTTTCTCCAATGCAATATATAGTCTGGCGCTTACCAGTAACTGGTTTACATTGTCATGCAGTTCAGCACCCAATCGGTTCCGTTCCTTTTCTTCCGCTTTTATGATAGCCCGGCTGATGATTCTTTGTTGCTGCATCATTAAAATTCACTTTTAACGAGTAGTAATTTCTCTTGCACAAAAGCATGATACATCTGGTGTGCAAGCAACCCCCTTACTAAATGATCATGCGATGAACAGAACTTTTTATCTGCATCATAAGTTACTGGTTGTACAGGCGGCACCCAATCAAGGCCAACTCTTACAAAGTAAATGCTGTCTAAGTACACAGCTTTACTTTCATAATATTGCACAAAATCTTTATTGCGGTCGCAGAATCGCCTGTATCTTTTCAATTCATCTCTCCAGAACTCCATCTGTATTTCTGCATTTTCAGGTACGAACAATGATACTTCAGCGATCATCGAATAATATTGTATCTGGCTGGTAAACTTGGGTTTAAGGTTCCTGAAAAAATTAATTTCATTAACCTGGGATGTAAAGAAAATATCATCAATACTCTTTTTTACCATCCCCCAATACTTACTGGCTATCCAGAAACAACTTTCAACCAGGTCAGTTTTATTTGGTTGCTTTTGTTTATCGGAAATCGCTGTTAGCATTTCATCATATAATTGTTCAAGTCCGGATTGCATCACATTTTATGAGTTTGTTTTAATTTAAAATAAGGGGAAGTCTCCACTTCCCCTCGTAACTAGAACTGACTGCCTTTTAATCAGCGTATATGAAACTCAACTAACTGCCGTCATTGCTATCGTCATTGCGAGGCACGAAGCAATCCATGCTACAGAGCCGCAATCTCCTTCTGCTTAAACATCATTCCTCCTGGGCTGAGAAGATGCCGGGTCCTGAGCTTAATCGAAGGAACACCGGCTCAACTCATCCGTTTCAAAGTTAAAATCCAGGAGGAAGTAGAAACAACCTCCGTTGGTGCTGTATACCACCAGCATGAGAAAAATCTAAAGTTCAAACTCTGTTTACAAAACATATTTATACTAATGACTTTTGTCATCGTGCCTGTCCCGCTTATTGCGGGAAACGTTAGTGAAGGATCTCATTCTACATCCATTTCTTCCCCTTCCAATACAAACGCTGCATCTGATTTAATTTTACTAATTCTGCCAGTCATTCCAGGCACGAAGATGACAGCTTCTCTTAAAGTTTTTCTATAGTACTTCCCCAATGGGAGTTCTTTAGTTTTCGCTAAACCCAAAAAAGCTTTTTCTTCCGGTGGCTGTTGTAACCATACAGTAAAATTGTCAAAGGCCTTCACACGGTAAAGAGAAACAAAATAAGATTTATGTATTCGACAAAATTGCTCCTTTGGCAAATAATTTTTCACAATACTCATCCGCGTCAAAACCAGGTAGGTTTTAGATTCTGTAACCATCTGCATATAATTACGTCTGGATCTGATGAAAATCAATTCATCGTAATTAACTTTTTCATACTTTCCATCACAACGAACAAAAAAGAATCCTTGCATATTCTAAACCTTGGAAATAGTTAACTGCTGGAACACTATATGCATTTACCCAACTTAACGTGTTATCCGTTACCCAGACCAAGTTACATGCCCGGTCTAGTTAATCTTTACATTTAAGAAAGAAACAGCGGCTCAATTGTGAAGCTTACCTATGCCGCTTTAGTAGTCTTCATAATAAAAATGGCCAACGTATGAGGTTATCACTTCAGGATGATTAAATGTATTTACATCTATGTAGTAATTGCCATTTCCCATATCTACCATACCGTTCGAAGGATATGTTCCCTCGACAAGTACTTGACATGGCTCTTGATAGTATGTTGCTCCTTCACATGTATGATACCAAACACTTTTCAAATCCTTAAGATAATAGCGAGTTACTCCGTACTGCGGATATGTGATTGTTATAACCCCGTAACTAGTTCCGGTTGTAACCTTTTTTGATTTTGTAGTAAAAGAACTTAAACAAACAAACAACATCGCAATTATTGCGGAAAATAATTTCATCTTTTTCATATCATTAATTTTAATTTTAACACCTACTCTTTTTCAGGTTTTCGGCTTACCCTGGTATTACATGCTTTTTGTTTTTATGTTGAAATATTCCAATTATTGATATACTGCTAAAGAATATATTTAGAATCAGTTGCTGCTTCCAAGAAAGCCCTGATACAATTCCCCCACATGAACAAGGTATCCTTTCAAAATACTTAAGTAAAATCAAAGCAGTGTATGCTGTAAAAAGTAACAGTACAATCAAGGAAATATAAAAGGCAACTAAATTTGTCCTATCGAAGAGCAAACAAATTGCAATTATTATTTCAAGCGGTGGTAATCCCCAAATTATTATATTAATTAACCATTTAGGTAATGGTTGAGTCTTTATCTCAAGAACATATTTTGAGAAATCAATGAATTTACTAGCCCCCGCATATACAAAAAGCAAGATCAATAACGAGCTGATTAGTGTAATAGTTACCTTATTTTTCATGGCTAAATGTTCAACATCTTTTAAATCATTTGTCTTTTTGTAAAGCTCTTTGAATCGTCAGGATCAGTTTATCTAACACTTTCAACTCATCGCTACTATTACTAAATATTTTCCCTTCTTTATCAATTAATACAGGTCGAGGATAGCTATAAACTCTGTAATTGTTTATTATTGGATGGGCGGTGCCTTTTCCGTCTGTATTCAGATTGATTACTTTATCCGAAGTGTACTTACCACTAATTATTGCATTTATCCATTTCTTTATATCAGTATCAATGTTGATAGTAACAAAAGCAACATCAGTGTTGTTATTAAAATATTTTTCTGTTTTGGAAATGACATTAGTATAATATTGGATGCACCCGCCACAGCCAGAATACCAGAAATCAATCAATACCACCTTACCCTTTAGGTCCTGAAGCCTTATCATTTTTCCGCTACTATCTGGCAATGAAAAATCGTATGCGATTGTCCCCCTAGCATTTTGCGAGATAAACAACTCCAACTCATCAAAGCAATAACTAGTATTAATGATTTGTACTGCATCATTAATCGCAGGTTCTATAGAATTAGACCATCCTTGCATAATGACGTAAAAAACAATCGCTTTGTCTCTAAGCTCGCCTGTATAATTATTTTTTATTTGTTGATATACCTCCAGGATTAGTGTTTTTTGTACCAATCCACTATTACCGTTAAGTTTGCATATACATTCCTTATCCACTATGAACTTGAAATAATTCACCGATAGCATTTTCGCTTCCTTTGTAACAAAGTCTTCCTGAGAAATAATTTTCCTTTTGTAACTCTGTATTATTCTCTTTCTAAAATTGCTATCAGCGTTAAATGACGTTAGTTCAACCCTTAGTTGTTTCAGCCTTTCCATTTCTATCTCAGCTATAAAATCAGCTAATAATACGTTATATGCTGTAGCATTTATTTTGTTTTTGTGTGTACTTAATAATTTCTTTACAATTTCCTGTTGGATATCATATCTATTATTACGAAAATTCCCCCCAGTATCGATCACTTTATAATCACCTCTGATAATAGATATAGCATTATCTATTTTGTATCTGCATGTGTATTTAATAGCCCCATTGCCAAAGAAATCAAGATCTTTATTTACAGCATCATCACTGTATTCTTTGTCTACTTCATATTTTCTAAGGTTAATAGTAATATTGTCCCCCGGTTCAACTAGATATAAATTAAACAGTCGTTGTGAGTGATTTTTGGATCCGAGATTTTTAAACAAGCTTACGTAAAATATTTTATTTATACCTTTAAGTGTGAAGTTCCATTCCCCATTACCATTTCTGCTTACAGTTTTTATTGTCCCTGGTAAAGATCTTGTATCCAATGGATCTAAATAGTACACTAAATTGAAGCTGTCAGTTAATGTCGCGTTTTTTGACACTACTTTTATTCTTACAGTTTGCTTATCTGCTTCTTTAACAAACTTGGATTCAGCATATAATTTTGTTTCAGTTTGCACAAAAGCTGCTAATATTATTAAGAGTAGTTTCATTTATATTTTATGAAGATTCTTACAAGCATCTTTTCAGCATGCTTTGAATTACACAATTGATTTGTGAAGTTTAATTATCTGGGGTTTTGTTGTATACCGCTTAACTGTATTTCATTGTCTGGAATAGGGTAAGTATACTTCTTATCATTAGGCGGTAAAGTGTAAATTTGACCGTTTAGCTTTCTAGTTAGAGTTATAGCGAATCTTGGATCTTGATTAAGTCTTCGCAAATCAGACCACCTAATACCTCTAACAAGTAATTCCTTTCTTCGTTCTACCAGGATTTTTCGCAAGGCATCCTCTGCATCTATAGCAGTAACTGGTGAATATGGTCCAGCAGAATTTCTCCATCTTTTTAGCAATAAGGCATTTAAATCTATTAATGAAGCATCTTTTTGTCCTGCTCGTGCTTTGCATTCAGCGCTTATCAAATACATTTCGTCTACTGCTGGTCCACTGAAATGAGTTGGCAGTCCAGTATAATTTCCCTTAAAGGAGTAACTATTAGTAGAGGCAGTATACCTGAAAAATCCTGTTCTCCGTAAATCATTAATACTATAAAGTTGAAATAAATTAGTATCAATAATTACAGTCGTTTGAGTAAAAACTGAATATGGATATTGATTCGATGGGTATAATACTTCAAATGGCCCATCATTTGGAGGTCCAAAACCTACAAAGGGAACATTGCCTCCCAATGTAGTAACATTATTATAATCTGTAAGCGTGCTATTATACTTTAATGAGCTATCAGCATATATACTCGAACGTACGTAATCCTGCATAGTTAAGTAAATTCTGGCAAGCATTCCATATGCAGCAGCCTTTGAAGGTCTGTTTTTTGTGCCTGTGCTTGTTGGTAACAAACTTGCAGCTTCTTTAAGATCACTAGTTATCTGTGTAAATGTAGCTTCGACAGATGATCGCATTGCAATTTTTGAAAGATCAGAAGTTAACTTCAATGGGATTCCCATATCAGAGTTCGAAGTGCTAGGTTTATACGGCTGACCAAATGTTTCTTCTAAAAAGTAATGTGAAATACCTCTAAGAAATAACGCATGACCAGTAATAGTATTCCATTTTGCTTGGTCTTGTGGATTATCGATTGGAAATTCTTTTAAGCCTTCTAAAACAACATTGGATTTATATATTATGCTATATGGGTTATCCCAATCTTTTGATGTTGCACCATTCCATATATCAGAAGTCCAGATATAACAGTTTCTTGCAACTACCGAAAGTGATTGATAAGTAGGATAAGACACATAATAATCATCACATCCTAGATCATTTACGCCAGGAGTAGAGTTGCTGGTTATATCTGGCTGATCAAGTAATGTTTGAAACTCATTCAGCGTAGTGGGAATTGCCAATTTTATGTCAGTCTTTTTATCCAGGTATTTTTTACATGCAGCAAAAGTTAGTGAAACTATTATCATAATGCAAAGAGATACTG
>DAOLIQ010000123.1:0-7156 GCA_035328465.1 Ignavibacteriaceae bacterium
AATCTATAAATGGCTTGAGAAAATACAACTCTAATTAATTTTAACAAAGTGATTAATTGAAAGAATTTATTATTTGACCACTATTTTTTAATAAGCCCTATAATGAAACCTATTCCATAAGCTAAGTGTATTGTAGGGTAAACAATGAGACATTTTATTTTTTCTAAGAGTAACAAATTATTTCGGAAAGAAAAATAAATATCCAACAACAAGTAAATAAATAAAGGTAACTTATCATAAAATGTATTAAAAGAAAGACATACAGCAATTAAATAAATAACGAAAATGGACGGGATTATGTGGCGAAGTTTTATTTCAGATTTAATTTTTCTAAGCACAAGTGGCTTAAAGAGACCATATTGAAAATATTGAGAAAATAGTTTACTCCATGTACCTCGTGGATAGTAGAATGAAATGATGTCGGAATTAAGATAAATTTTTTTTCCAAGACTCTTCGCCCGATAATGGAATTCATCATCCTGATCACGGATTAACTTTTCATCGAAAAAACCTATTTCGTCAAATAAACTTCGCTTCCATGCACCAAGATAAACATGATCTGATTCACCCGTGTAATCCGGTTTATGAATTTTACTATCCCCAATTCCAAAGCTGGTCGAAGTAGCGTATGCAACGGCGCTTTGAAAACTCGATCTGCCAACAGCTCTCATAGGACCGCCAACAATATCCGCATTAGTTTGTTGGAATGTTTCAATTATTTTTTCGAAATAATTTTCAGCATAAGTTGTGTGTGCATCTAATCTAATAATAGGATCACCAGTGCTGTATTTAATTCCCATGTTTAATGCAAACGGTACATGCTTGTTTGGGTTCTGTAAGAGTTTGATTTGTGGATAATTACATACATATTTCTCAGCAATTTGAATAGTCCCATCCGTTGAACCACCGTCAATTATAAATAATTCCATATCGTAATGATTATTCGATAGAAAGAATTTGATCACATTGTCGATAAACCCCAATTCATTATATACTGGGAGAATTACACTGAGCACTTGTACAATTAATCTCCTATGTTCGTATTACTTAAGATATTTAATAAAAAATATTGATTTTCTGTTTTCATAGTATCTAAGATAATTGTTTTTACTATAAAAATATATTGCTTTGGTATTCGTTTTTCTGACAGATAAACCATATTCGGAATATCCACAATCAATTAATTTCTTTTCAAATCCATTAACTAATGATTTGCCAATACCCTTCCCTTTTTGATTTTGGGCTACAGCTATGATAAACAAGCGGATTAAAGTTTTTGATGACGCGGGATAATCAAAAAGGTTTGAAAATATTTCAACTATTTTTTCAAATATAAATTTTGGATTTTTTAATAAAATCTTCAATACGTCCCATCTATTGTTTCTTACAAACGTATCTATAGCGGACTTTGTTTTATCTCCAGCAATAATAAAACCAAAAATTTCATTAGTACTTTCGTCAGATGCAACATATGAATGATTATTATAAGAGATCAGAGTTCTGAAGTAATCAATCAACATCCCCTCATTAAATTTAGTCGAAAAATGATCCTCATCGAACGATGATAAATGTATTTTGATTAAAGAAGGTATATCTTTTAAATTGACTGGTCTAATAATCAATTTTGATTTTATCGCCTCATTCATTTACTAAATCCAAGAATTCCCCTAACCCATTTCTCAGCAATGAATAACCTAGAAATATCAGTACTATGAATTTTATTGTTACCATTCGAAAATGAATGATAATATTCAAGGAATAAACGTTGGTCGATAAATCCAAGTTCGTGGAGTAGACTTTTTGAAAATAAATCCTTTATTTCATCCCTGAAAACATTTTTTAGCCATGCATCTTCTGGCAGAGAAAAACCTTTTTTATCTCTACGCCATTTTATTTCGTCTGGCAGAACCTGAATGGACTTCCGTAATATGTATTTATTCCAGCCATTTTTAATTTTAAATGCTGGACTTAAATTAATCATAAAATCTACTAAGCGATAATCTAAAAATGGTAATCTTATTTCTATTGAGTGCGCCATTGAATTTCTATCTTCATATCTTGTTAATATGGGCACTGAATATTTTTCAAAATCATTAATCTGATAATCTCGCATGTTGTCGTATTGGGATACATTCTCGAAATTAGTTTGAAATAGTAAAAATTTCTTACCTGCTCGAAATTTGCCAGGTAAATACCTTTTTGCTGCATTAAAACGAAATTGAGTAATAACTGTCCTATGCAGTAAAGAAAATAATATTTCAATCAAAGCATCAAAATATTTTTTCTCATTATGCAATTGTCGAACATAAAAAAAGAAGAATCTTAAATATCCTGCTAATCCTTCATCTCCGCCCTGCCCGCTGAGAACGACTTTAAGATTTGAACTTTCCTTTATTGTTTCGAGAATACAATAGTGCGCTGCAACAATTAAATAGTTAAAGGGTTCATCCTGCTGTTTAATGACAAGGTTAATGTTGTTTAAAATTTTTTGGTGGTTTAATCTTAATTTTTCGTTTTTAAGTCCTTTATCTTTAACAAGAATATCAACATACTTTTCCTCACTAAATTTAGGATCATTTGTAATTACTGAATATGTCGCCAAATTATTGGAATAAAACTCATTAGCGATTACTGAAATAGCTGATGAGTCAAGACCTCCGCTTAACAATGCCCCCACTTTGACATCACTTCTCAGCCTTATTTTTACTGCGTCGGAAAACAACTCTCGAAATCTATCAACAGCATAATCAAATTGAGAAATTATTTCATTACTGAAATTCCAATATTGCTTCTGATGCATTTTGCAAGTGGTTAAATTAATTATCAAATTTGTTCGTGGACCTAATTTTTCAATCCCATCAATAAATGTCTTGTTACTTATGTCTGAAAGACCCTGAGCTAAAAATAGTTTTAACACATCAGCATTTGGAGAAATTGATTTTTGTAAGGGAAGAAGTTGTTTTAATTCGCTGGCAAAAAATATTTTGTCCTCGGTTTGAAGGATAAAAAGTGGTTTAACAGAAAATCTGTCTCGACTCACAACAATTACATTTTTTACTGTATCGACAATAATCAACGACCACATTCCATTAAATTTTGAGAAAGAATCCTCACCCCATCTTTTATACATTTTTAGAATGACCTCAGTATCTGACTTAGTTTGAAATTTTTCGCCGATACTAATTAGTTCTTCTTTAAGCTCAAGGTAATTATAAATTTCGCCGTTAAAAACTATATACAAATCATCAGCAATCATGGGTTGATTACTTTCGTCCGATAAATCAATAATTGAAAGTCGTCTATGGCCGAGGAACACATTAAATTGCGACTTGCTATCATGATTAGAGTGCGTATTTATCGTACAATAACCTCTTGCATCAGGCCCCCGATGCTTAACTAAATCTGTAAGACTATTAAATCTATTTAAATCATTTTCGTTAAAGAAACCATAAAGTTTTATTGCTGCAAATAATCCGCACATAAATCATTTTCCCACTTTTTTATATTCGCTTATCATTCTATTAACACTCTCATCCCAATTAAAGAATTTGACAACTAAATCTCTTCCTGCAATCCCCATCTTTTTACGAAGTGGTGCGTTCAATACTAATTTTTCAATTGCCTTTGCGATCTCTATCTCATTTTCAGCTGGCACTATATAGCCTGTATTATTATTATCTACCACTTCTGTTAAACCGCCTACATTTGTTACAACCACTGGATTTTCACAAGCAGAGGCTTCAAGAACTGCTACACCAAAACTCTCATTAACAGATGGAAAAACCTCTATATCTATCTGATTATGGTACTTTTGTATCTCACTATAAGGGATATGTCCTATAAATTTACAATCGCCTGCGATATCTAAATTTTCAGCCAATTTTTCCATCTCTAAACGCTTTGCTCCATCACCTACTATCATTAATTCCATCGGATAATTAGGAAATTTAGATTTAATGATGTTAAATGCTTTCAACAAATATTCAATACCATAATTTTTATCAATGACTTTTACTGTTCCGATTACTAACTTATCAGAGCGTATAGATTCGATTGCACTTAATTTTTTAAAAATATTGGTGTCGACTCCAAATGGAATGATAGTAATGTTTCTTGACGTAAATTTAGTACAGTGTTTAGCCAACCAGTTACTTGTTGAATAAATTTTGTCGGCTTTATTAAAAATAAATTTCAAAATATATTTATAAAGAACGAATACTTCTGGAAAATCAGTCACGTCACTGCCCCAAACAGAAATAAATAATGGATGGAATCCACAAAGTACTCCTAATAACCCATAGCTTGATGTATAATGTGCATGTAAAATATCAGGTTTTATCTCTTTAATAAGACGCTTAAGCTTTATTATTGAGAACAAATAAATTACTTTTCTCGGGTTTCCAAAAGAATTTCCTTTAATTTTTTTGGATAATCCTGAGGAATATATTCTTATTTTGCTGTCAAATTGCTTAGCATCGAAATCCGAGAGGGTAAATAAATGCACTTCTATCCCAGCCTGGCAAAGAGAATTTGCCCATTTAATCGTATGCGACGATGAAGCATCTGATAGAATCAATAGTTTCAATGATATTCCTCCTCCTTCAATTATAGCTTTTATTTACTATTTTCAAAATTAATATAATAATAACAAATTATACTGAAAATTAACCAAA
Source organism: Ignavibacteriaceae bacterium (assembly GCA_035328465.1). GTDB lineage: Bacteria > Bacteroidota > Ignavibacteria > Ignavibacteriales > Ignavibacteriaceae > JADJEI01. The sequence continues at coordinate 4,674 of DAOLIQ010000123.1, forward strand.
ATGGTAGGTCGACAGTTATCCATATGAACGTGATTAGGCTAATTCCTTCAAAAAAACCCCTGAAAAACATTCCGATGCCTGCTGCTGTCAAACCAAGTACTAAATAATAGTCAAGATCTTTAACTTTTTCGAAACTTTTTAAAACATTCAATGAAATTTTTAAAAATGTAAACGGTAGAAAAATTGAAGTGCACAACCCAAGTACACCCATATCGGACCAAAATACTAAATAGAAATTATGCGCAAGATTGAACCCTTTTGTTATATTGTACAAATCAATAAAAGTTTGTCCTATATAGCTATTTAATAATACGGGAAAATACTGCAACATTTCATAATGCCAAGCACCAGGTCCAACTCCAAAAATAGGATTATCGGAAATCATTTTGAGTGTAATATCCCACAGATAATTTCTTTGGCTTATGCCTTCGCTTAAACGAAACAATATTGTTATACTCTCATTAATTGATGGGATAATTAAAATTAAAAAAACTATAACTGCCAAGCCCAAAATCCCAAATCTTAGTAATTTTTTATTGGTGTGGTATAGAATAAAAACAGAAGAAGCAAAAACCGCGAGCATCGAAGATCTGGAAGTAGTTACCAAAATAGATAATATAAAAATGATTAAGCTTGTCGTGAACAAAAATCTCAGTTTCCGAAGTTCTTGCGAAAATAGTACAGAAAAAAGAATCGGTATAGACATAGCAAAAAATGCTGCTGTCGCATTATAATTACTTAATAGTCCTCCAGTCTTTAGATTAGCATTTGCAGCAATAAATAATATGTTGAAGTTTTGGTTAATAAGGTCAAGTAAAAGTCCCCCGCTTGAAGCAAGTGAAGAAAATAATATGGCTAAGATATAAAAGTAAATTTGAATCTTTGATCGTATTAGAGAAAAAGCCAAATAAATTAATAGAAAGAAAATTGATCCCTTAAGAATAAAAATCAATCCTTCATAAAAATATTTAGAGAAAATAGTAGATGTAATTAATGAAAAATAGAGAAGTAAAAAAAAATGGACTAATTTTGTAGGGATTTTGGGGAAGTCTTTGATCGAAAACCCATACGATTTTAAAAACAGGAAAGTTAGTCCTAAAAATGCATTTATCTGAACAATCATCCGAATTGAAACGCTAAGTTCACCAACCAGTGTCATAAGGGAAAGAAATGTAAAAAATAGATACAAGTCTCTACCAAAGATTAAAATTAGTACTATTAAAACTAATGAAATAACAACAAGAATCTGGACTATTCCGGGTAGAGAGATAAATCCCACTAAAATCAACATTAATACAGCGGATGATTTTAAATCCCAATTTTCTGTATAATATGTGTTAAAATTTTTGAGCATTCAAAAAACTATTTATTTCCCTTCGTTTGCGATTTCATTTAAAAATTTCATTACACTTAAGTAAACCTCATCTACCGTTAACTGGTTCATACATTCAAATGAAGAACATCCATTTCGTCCGGCATTAGTAAAACAATATTGTTTTTCTTTTGGAGGCGAACATTTTATTTTTTTTTGTATGTAGGTGTGAAATGAACCTGATGGACTCGAGAATAGTGGATTTGTAGGACCGTAAATAGTAAATGTAGCTAAACCAAGAAGAGATGCAATGTGTACAGGTCCAGAATCATTACCTATTAAGATGGAGGCTTTAGCTATTTCAGCAATTAAGTCATCTATGGTTGTTGTTTCAATTAATTTTATTTTTGATGAAATCAAATGCGATTTCAAATCCTCAGTTAATTTATTTTTTTCGGTAATGAAATAACAATCAAAAGAAAAAAGTAATTTTTCCGTTAACGAGATGAAATTCATTAATCCCCATTCTTTTGCTTCCCAACCCGCAAATGGGGCAATCAATATCTTACCATTTATATCTGGTTTAGAATGAATTGAATTGTCGTCGGTCTCAATTTTAAAATAAGGTTTAATTGCTTCCAAGTAAATATCACGACAGTGAAGATTGATATTTGTTTCAACTGATTGAGTATAAATCCCTTTAAAATGTCTTCTTGTCATTCCATATATTGTTGATGCCTTCGAATTGAATAGAAGGCTTGCTGAGGTCATCACACCAGTAAGATCAAAGATAATTCTTGGATGAAAACTTCTAAATTTGTTTCTGGATTGGTGTGTGGCAATTCTATCATTAAAATAAAACATAGAGTGCTCCAACTCCAGATACCTAACATCCTTGAAAGCCAATTGTAAAATAGATTTCGATTCCGGATAACATACTATTAACACATCGCTATCAAAATTTGAGATGATTATCTTGAGAGCAGGGATTGTAAAAACTGTGTCACCAAGTCTATGCAAAACAATTACAGCGACTGGTCCGGAAGTATCTTTACCGAATAAAAAAATTCTTATTATTTTGAGAAGTAGATTAGAAAAGAAACAAAAAATATTGTAAAGGAATTTATTCTGACCAAATAATTTAGTAATAGCTATTTTCATTAAATGATTT
>DAOLIQ010000124.1:0-7152 GCA_035328465.1 Ignavibacteriaceae bacterium
TTAGTCATCCATTCTGTAATCGCCGGTAAGATTTCCTTTTTTAATTTTACTTTGTTGCCGATAAAATTATCATCAACAAAGAAAACCGGACCGCGCCATCCCGTAAAATATAATGCATCCAATTCAGCAATAACCTGGTCTTTTGTTTTGGTACGAGGATTTCTGCCATACAAAACTGTTATATCACAAAACTCACAATCAAAAGGACAACCGCGTGAATATTGAAGATTCATAGAAGTGTAGTTGTTCATAGATACAAGATCCCATTCCGGTAATGGCGTGCTTGTAATATCAGCCCAATCCTCCGAAGTATAAATGTGTTTTGGTTTTCCATCAGCAAGATCTTTTAAAAAAAGTGGAAGTGTAATTTCAGCTTCATTTAATATCAGGTGATCGATATTTGGGTAATACTCATAGCTGCTGGTAAATAAAGGTCCGCCGGCTACAATCTTTGCATTCAATCCATTACATTTTTTTATTACATCATCGGCTGACTCACTTTGAATTGACATCGCACTGATAAAAACTAAATCTGCCCAAAGAATATCATCGTCCATCAATTGGTTAGCATTCATATCTATTAGTTTTTTATTCCAATCTTTGGGCAGCATTGAAGCAACTGTTAAAAGTCCTAAAGGCGGAAAACTTGCTTTTTTAGAAACAAACTTTAATGCGTGTTTAAAACTCCAGAATGTATCTGGATACTTGGGGTAAACCATGAGTATATTCATTTTACAATCCTTGTACTAAATAAAAGTATTTAAACAGTTCTGATATTTTTATGCGATATTAGTATCAGATATTAGCTTCTAATATCCTATCGATCATTAGATTGAAAAATGGACTAGATCTTTTTTATGAAAGATTTTTTTACCGAAATGCTTTTGATAATTTATTTCATCACGGTTATTATTTGTTTTTCTTGCCGTTATCCAGTTTATCCATTTTATTATTGTTCTCGTTAGATTCCTCATCATGCTCTTGCTGTTTAACCCAGTTGCTGTGTTCAGGATGATCTTTAATTACATAATATTTAGATTCCCGGCTATCGCGGATGAATTGCTGATCGTGACGATCTTTATATGAAAAATATTTTTCTTTATAATATTTATGATTTCGCCATGGTTCACTTTCATTAATAACAACTTTATAACCTTTATAGAAATCAAAGTTTATATAACGTGAGGGTACATTTGAGCTGTATCTCCAGCGGCCATTATTATAATAGTAATAACGATGCTGAGGAACGCTGTAGTAGGTTTCAATATCCGGCAAATAATAATATTCTACATGATCATAACCTGTTGGACCCCAGATCGGTTGTTTATCTACATTGAAATTCAGATTTATCTGTGCATTCAGAGTACTTGCAGCGCCAAATAAAAATAAGGCTATGATTATTACAAATAAGTATCGCATAATGTTTTTCCTTTGTTAATTCAGTTATTATTTTTTAATCGAATCATATTCCATAATCAGCTAATTATTAACCATCGAGATACTTTTAGCAACTGTTTTAATTGTATCCGTCGTGTAAGAATAATTAGCAATTTCCAGTCGGGTATGCAGAGCAAGCTTTTCCATAATATTATGAATATGACTCTTGACTGTGTAAGTGGATATATGAATTTTCTGACCAATCTCTTTATTACTCATACCTTCACTTAACAGCGATATTACTTCTTTTTCCCGCTTTGTCATACGAACTGATTCCTGAAGTTTTGTTTTACCTTCCCTCACCGCGTGATCAACAATTTGAGAAAAAAGAGAATCAACTAATGTTGGGGGAAGAACTGTAGCTCCATCAGAAACAGTGCGTATAGTAATTAGAAAATCATTAAGGGATGCGTCTTTTAAGATAAATCCATTTGCACCTGCTTTTACAAATTGCAAAATATCAGCCTGCACAGGTGCAAGATCCATAACTATTATTTTTGCCATAGGAAAATCTTTCTTAACTATTTCTACTACATGCAAACTATTCTGGCTTCGCAATCCAAGATCGAGTAGAACAACGTTTGGTTTTAGTTGGCTGATTTTGATAAGACTATTTTTTGCATCACCTGATGCTGCTATAATTACAATATCCTTATGATGTCTTAGAATGGCATTTATTCCATCTCGAAGAAGACGGTTATCTTCAATTAGTAGTAATCTTATTTTTTTCATCGCATTATCTTTTGGAATTACAAAATCAATTCATAGGTATATTAGATCTGTTCATTTTGCTAATATCAAACTGCAAATAATTTGGCTGCAAAAGCAATCGCTCAAAGGGATGAAAAAGGAACTACATCTTTTCGGTGTGAGAAGATAGAGGTTATTAAGTGTTAAAAGTAATTTAGACTCCTCTTATTTGAGCTAATTCAAATTCAATGGTTCCATATCCTAAAACGTCTCTAAGCAAGCCCATCATCCCACCGCCCTCAATAATAATTTTTGCTTTTATTAAACCAAGACCTTCTGCATACCACTCGGTAACTCTATTTTTAACATCATCGCCTGATTCAATAATGGTTTCTATTTTTATTGCTTCCAGTCTCCCGGCTTTGGTCAAAATTAATTCCTTATTAAAAGATTTACCGCTAACCTTTACTTTATTCATTTCGCCGTCTGAATATTCTTCACCTTCCCATTTCCATTCTGCGCCAGGAACTAAAGGAAGTGGAAATCTTAGGAGTGGCTTGTTGTATGTTACCGTTGCTTCTTTTTTTATAAATAAAAATATTTTCAAATACTGATATGTCTCTTTAGAATATACGCCGTCTTCTTTTATCATCAGTGTTTGCTTGTACTTAAAATCATCTCCTTCGCTAAGACTGATCGTGAACTCACCATCCTGAAAATATATTGTGCTGCTTTCTCCAAACGATGATTCATATATCAATGTTTTTCCATTATTAATTGGAAAGTATACGTTTGAGTTTTTAATAGTTTTATTTTTCTCTGATGGGTTAACACTATTGGCTGATAATAGTAAAAGCAGAATGAGGATATTAAGGAGTTTACTTTTCATATAGATTACTCTTTGAATTAATAGAAAGCAGGAATTAGTTTAAGATTTATTATACTGTATTGATTGTTTTTCCAAGCAGTAATTCTTTAATAGCCCGGCCGCAACCTACTTTGCTAGTTTGCAGCCGGGAAGGGGTATCTATGAACAATGAAAAGTCAATAAAGCAAACAGTAATTATCTTAACTATTTCTTAACTAATAACTTTATTGTCATATTCATTGCTGAACAATTATATTAAGAAATGCCTAACGGGACAATCGTCCATAAGGATGAAAAAGGATTTAAATCTCTAGATAGGGTTACTGAATGAAAGTTGGATTACTCGTCCAATAGCGAAGTTTTATTGATTTCTGATTTATAGAGATCTGAAAAATGTGCATGCTTTGCAATTTGTACCCTGGTACTGAGCGCTAATTTTTCTAGAATGTTGTGGACATGACTTTTTACGGTGTAAGTTGAAAGATGAAGTTTTTGAGCAATTTCTTTATTCGTATCACCATTGGCAATAAGTTCGATCACCTGTCGTTCACGCTTTGTCATTTGAACCGAGTCATTAATTACAGTATTAGGTAATCCGTTTATTGCGTGATTAATTATCTGGGAAAATAGTGATCCGGTTAAGTGCGGTGGTAAAACCTGTGCCCCTTTAAATACATCTCGAATAGTTTTTAAAAATTCTGCTACACTTATATCCTTTAACATAAATCCCGAAACCCCTGCCTGAACAAATTCAAAAACATCTTCCTGTAATGGAATAAGATCCATTACAATTATTTTGGTCAAAGGATAATTTAACTTTATTAATTTTACAATTTGCAGACTATTCTGACTTCGCAAGCCGAGATCAAGAAGTACAATACTTGGTTTCAGTTTATCAATTAATGCAAGAATATTTTCGCCATTACCCACTGTAGTAACAACACTCATATCAGCTTGCTTTTTAAGCAGTGCAGCAATGCCTTCTCTCAAAAGACGATTATCTTCAATCAGTATTATTTTAATTTTATTCATTTTGCTTTAGAAACCTAAGTAATAAATATATCGTAATGATCAAATTTACAAATGAAAAATAGAAAATATTTTCAACTGTGCAAATATAGAGTTGTGAAAATATTATATCTATTTAGATTGAACTAGCCTTAGCGTTTTCTTCGCAGGTTATTAAATCGAGACTATGTTGTTAATTTTTCATTAGATGTTGTCCTGATTTTAACGTCAATCATCTTGCGAGAAATTTCATTTTTGAGACTTCTGAAAAATGAAACTTGTCGTTAATAACATTTTGTCTGATCACATCGGAATCAAAATCTAATAAAAGATACTGAAGAACAATGACATCATAACAAACGCGGAAAACAATTTTTCAGAAGTCTCCTTTATTCTAAATTAATTAAACCAAAGCAGGAATTCTTCTGTCTAACATCAGAAAGCATCTATCTTTAACTTACTGCTAAATAATCATAATTTGAATGTGATATAACTCCTAAGTAAATAAATATCCCTTTTACAAATAAATACAGCTTCGTAATTTCGATTATGAAAAAAATCTACTTACTATTTTTGTTTATTGTACTGACTAACAGTAAAAATTTATTTGCTCAGAGAAATTTTGAGAAAAAAGACGTCGGCATGGTTGCTGGTCGTGTTCTTGATAATGATTCTAAAGCAGCAATTGAATATGCTAATATTGTTTTATTGTCAATTCAGGATTCAACTGTCATCACAGGAACAGTTACTGATGTGAATGGTCAATTTAGGCTGGGTGATATTTCCTTCGGAAAATATTTATTGGACGTGAGATTCATTGGTTACCAAAACCAACGGTTCGATATTGAATTAACTTCTGAAAAACGATTCGCAAATCTGGGCGATATTATGATTAAGCCGGATGCACTCCAATTAAATGATGTTGTTATTGAAGGTGAACGCTCGCCGGTTTCCTACCAGATTGATAAAAAAGTTATTGATGTTGATAAGATGCAAACTGTCATTTCAGGTAACGCCGCTGATGTTTTACAAAATGTACCTTCTGTAACGGTAGATATTGACGGCAATGTCAGCCTTCGCGGCAGTTCAAACTTTACTGTGCTGATTGACGGCAGACCTTCAATCATCAGCGCGCAGGATGCGCTTCAGCAAATACCGGCTAACTCAATTCAGAACATTGAAATCATTACTAACCCCTCCGCTAAATATAACCCCGAAGGTACTGCTGGAATCATAAATATTATTTTGAAAAAAAATCAAAACCTCGGGTTGAGCGGAACTATTAATACGAATGTCGGCTTAAATGAAAAGTACGGCGGGGATTTTTTATTTCAATATAAAACTTCGGATATCACTTATGTTTTAGGTATGGATTACAACAAGAGAATTTCTCCCGGAACAAGATTACAGGAAAACACTTACTTATTCGGAAGCACAACTTCATTTATTAATTCTTCGGGTGATACTGAATGGGGACGAATTGGATTAGGGGTTAGAGCCGGAATGGAATTCAATCTGGGTGAAAGTGAATTTATAAATCTAATGGGACGATATGGAACGCGAAACGGCTTACGAAATTTCAATTCTGATTTTGAAAACTGGACAAACCTCGACCCCTCCGTTTCAACTTACAAAAGTATAAGTACAAGTGACCGAGTTGGTGATTATGCCGGCGCCAACCTTACTTACATTCATAAATTTGAAGGCAAAGGACACGAAATAAAAACCGAATTAAATTTCGGCTACGATAATGGTGATGATTCAACTATTACAGAATCAATTTCCAATGGTGAAGTTTTTTATGGGCAAAGAACAAACGAGTTTGGTCCTTCCAGAAGCTTTCAAGCTAAAATTGATTATACATTACCTCTAACTGAAACGAGAAAATTTGAGGCTGGATATGCGGGAGATCTCTCGAATAATGACGAGAATAATGAACTGCTTACTTACGACACCCTTTCAGGTGTTTATCAATTTCAGCCGCTGTTTAGTAATCTGAATAAATTTAAAACTAACAATCAGGCTCTTTACGGAATTTATTCGGATCAGTTTGGAGATTTTGGAATTCAGGGGGGGTTTAGAAGCGAATATACTTACAGATCAATTACGCTTCTAAATACTGATGAGAATTTTACAATTGACCGCTGGGATTACTTCCCCACCCTGCATTCTTCTTATAAATTCAGCGAGGGCACTCAATTGATGGCTAGCTACACGCGCCGGATTCAACGCCCGAGGGGATGGGACCTTGAACCATTCATCACCTGGATCGACGCAAATAATGTTCGCGTCGGAAATCCGGATTTGCTCCCTGAATTGATTGATTCTTACGAAGCGGGAGTTCAAACATATCTCGGAAGTGTTTCAATCTCGGCTGAAGTTTATCATCGTTTTACAAATAACAAAGTTGATCGTATCAGATCGGTTTATGAAGAAAACGTCAGTCTAAACTCAGTTGCAAATATCGGAAAAGATTTTTCGACCGGCAGTGAGTTTATGTTTATCTTTGATCTTTTCAAATTCTGGAACGTAAACGCAATGGCTAATATTTATGATTATAGAATTGAAGGAGTGTTGTATGGTGAACCATTCTCCAGAAAAAGTTTTAACTGGAATTCCAGGCTGAATAATGTTTTTAAGCTGGGGGTAGATACTCAACTTCAACTGAACCTGAATTATAACAGCCCCACTGTTTCGTCACAAGGTACATGGGAAGAATCTTACTCTGCAGATATTTCAGCAAAACAGGATTTCCTTGAAAAGATGCTTTCACTCACTCTTCAGGTGCAGAATATTTTTGGCACATCAAATCATGCTTTCAGTTCTTCCGGACCGGATTTTTCAACCTATAATAGCTTTAAAAGGGAATCCCCTATTGTAATGCTTAGTGTCCGTCTTAATTTTAATAATTACAAACCTAAAAAAGATCCCCGTACTGGTGAAGGAATGATGGATGGAGGCGAAGAATTTTAGTTTTTAAAAAACCTTTGACTTCACGGCTTAAATTTTAACTTATCATATTTTTAATAAATTAAAATCCTGCTTTTGTTGCGGGAGTTTTTTATTTGAAACTTCACCCCATTATTATTTCTTGGCACATAAGATTGGAAATACTGTATCCAAGATAGAATCTTCGGTGTCCAAGATGT
>DAOLIQ010000125.1:0-7066 GCA_035328465.1 Ignavibacteriaceae bacterium
AGTTTTATATAAATTTTTAAATAATATGTACACAGCATTCGAAACAGAAATCACAATTCGTCCTGACGACATTGATATGAACAATCATGTTCATAATTCAAAATATCTTGATTACATACTTGCTGCAAGATATGATCAAATGAAAAAGGATTATAAAATGCCGATGGAAGAATTTATTACTTTGGGTTTCAATTGGGTCGTTAGCAGCTCGTTTATCGAATATAAACGGGCATTAAAACTAACTGATAAAATAATTGTAAGAACTCAGCTCGATTCATTCAGCGGTGCACAATCTAAAGTGAAATTTTGGGTGATAAAAACAGATAACAATAAAACCGCTGCCCAAGGTGAAATTATTTACACAATGATATCTTTAAAATCCGGCAAACCAATTAGAATACCCGAAGAAGTTTTAAAGCGCTATTTAATATGAGTAAAAAATTATGAAATATTCTTTACAGGAAATTGAAACCGAATTAAAAAAGCGCCTTACATATCCATATAAATGGGGGATGAAACAAAACGATGATTATGATAAACAAACCAATTTTATCTATCATACTTTTTCATTTGAAAATTTGTTAACCGAAATTAAGAACCGCTTCGAAGAAAAAAAGTCTGATAACAATATTGCCAATTATGCATTGAATCGCTGGTATAATTTCTGGTCTGCTCAGGCAATAGAAAAAATATTTTGCTCTCTTCCGGATGTTAAACCTGCCCTTGATGAAAAAGATAAACTTGTGGACTTTACTATTCAGGGGGTAACGTTCGATCACAAGACCTCCGTCTTCCCCAAAAATTATCCGCACGATTTGACCACAGCCTTTGCAAAATCCGACGAGCTTATTAATTGGTTCTACAAAAACCAATCTCAGCAGCAGCGTAAACATTTGAAGAATAGATTATTTATAGTTCTATATTCAAATGACGGTGAACATTGGAAGTTAAAAGCTGAAATTACCTGGCTGAAGAATATTATTGAGAAGTATTTAATTGGTTTTAACCCCGCCTTCCTTTTTAAGTTTTCTTTAGAAAAAGATTGCGAAACACTCTCCGATATTATCTGGGCAATAAAAAAATAAGTCTTGCTATAAACAAAATCCCTTCATAAATTCCTTACAGAAATTGCTGTTCAAAATGTACCTCCGTATTCTGCTGCTAAAATAATTGATTAAAAAGGGGAAGTTAATCTCTAAATAAATATTTTTTATTTCAATTGTTAGGAGTTAATCATGCGTAAACATCTTTCCTTGCTAATCGTTCTGCTGCTCCCTCTGCTTATTTATCCGCAGGATAAAAATCTGAAACGCTACGAATTCGAAAATGGCTACGCTGAAAAAATTAATAAAGTTGTCAGCTCTGCACTTGAAAGTGAAACTATAGAAAAAATTTACATCGCCGAGTGGGGACTGAAAGAAGTTCACATCAAACATGAAAAAAGAAATATTAAAATGATTAATAAAATTGATGAGAGTAACTCCGTATCAATTATTGATGGCAAGTGGATGATAAACTACAACCCTGATACAAAAGAGGGTACAAAAATGGAAAATCCTTTCTATGATAAAATGTCATCACTTGATCAATCAACGCTCCAAAATTTTGGCGAACAAATGAAAGGCGCACTTAATACTACAACAACAGAACTTCCAAACGAAAATTTTCTTGGTGTCGATTGTAAGGTTACTGAAGCAGTTTCAGAAATAGCGGGGATGAAAACAACTGTAAAAATGTGGCTCTATAAAAATTTTGTTATGAAATTACAGAGCGATGGAATGGGAACCTCAACTTCAGAAACCATTACTATTTTTAAGGAGGGAGAAAAATCTGGCAATGAAGTTTTTAGAGTACCCCCGGATGTTAAAATTACTGAGGTAAAAAACAATCCGCTGTTTAAAAAATAATCTGAAATGATAAAGAATTCCTAATATTTATTAAACTCATTTTTCAAGGAGCTGTACGATGAAAGAGAGAACATTGTTACGCGGCTCGTTCTTGATTGCAATATTAATTGTGATCATTGCGCTTCCCATTAATGCACAGATCAAAGAATCCTGGGCTGTACGATATGATAATGGAGGAGTAGATAAATCAAATGCCATTGGCATTGATGATTTTGGAAATGTTTTTATTACCGGATCAAGTAACAGCGCAGGGGTGGGGACAGAAGACTATCTTACTATCAAATATAATTCTGCCGGTTCGGAAGAATGGACAAGCAGAATTAACGGGAGCGGCGGTTCGGTTGATATCGCTTACGCACTTGTAATTGATTCTTCAGGTTCAATAATAATTACAGGAGGCAGCGTTGGCAGTGGAAGCGGCTATGACTATTTCACCATTAAATATTCATCCGCCGGCGATACGCTCTGGACAAGAAGATACAACGGTCCTAAAAATTCTAAGGACATTGCTTACTCAATCGCACTTGATGATTCACAAAATATTTTTATCACTGGTGAAAGTGAAGGATTAACAGGTACTCACGGAATCTTTGAAGATTACGCCACAGTAAAATATAACCCTGCCGGAGATTTTCAGTGGGCAGCAAGATATAATGGTCCTGCTGGTGATTATGACAAAGCAAATTCAATTTGTGTTGATACAGAAGGAAATATTTATGTGACCGGTGTAAGCGATGGTGGCAGCAGCGGAAGCGGTGATCCTCATTTTGACTACGCAACTATAAAATATAATTCTGCCGGCTTGACTCAATGGATAAGACGATACAATTCTTCAAATGGCGAGGATGAAGGTGTAATGGTTAAGGCTGATGAGCTTGGAAATATTTTTGTTACTGGCTTCAGCTCTGATGTTTCTACTTTCGCAGATTATGCTACAATAAATTATTCTGCAGATGGAGATACAACCTGGATAAGCAGATACAATGGTCCGGCAAGTAATGACGACAGGGCAAGCTCTCTGGCTGTTGATAATCTGGGGAATGTTTTTGTTACCGGAAAAAGCTACGGCGGCAGCATCACGAATTATGATTACACTACAATAAAATATAATTCACTTGGCGACTCTGTTTGGGTAAATAGGTACAACGGGGGGGCAAGCGATATCGACGGCGCAAGTGCTGTCAGCGTGGATAAATCCGGAAATGTTTATGTAACCGGCTACAGTACCAATATTTCCACTGCGTTTGATTACGCAACTATGAAATACAACACCGATGGTGATTTAAGCTGGATTATAAATTACACTAATTCCGATTTTTCCGGAAGCAGCGATGAACCTTTTGCGATGTTCGTTGATGCATCCGGAATTGTTTATGTAACCGGAATGAGTGCACTTGATTACGCAGCTATTAAATATGTTCCAATACCGGTTTCAGTTGAAAACTCACCGCGAAATATTCCAAATCAATTTGCGCTTGAGCAAAATTATCCTAATCCTTTTAATCCGACAACTAAAATAAAATATACAATTCCATCAGTAGGAACTTCATTAATGAAGTTCCTACAATTCGTACAATTAAAAGTTTATGATGTGATTGGAAATGAAGTTGCCACATTAGTCAATGAAGAAAAACCTGCTGGAAGTTATGAAGTTACTTTTGATGCTTCGCAATTATCGTCAGGAATTTATTTCTACACTTTAAAAGCGGGAAGTTTTACTGAAACGAAGAAGATGGCTATGATGAAATGATTTTATTTGCTCTATAATTTCCTTTATAAAAAGTCCCGCTTTGTTGGCGGGACTTGTTTTGTTAGGTATTTCTTAATCTATCAAACTACAATTGAAACTACATCCGATTCTAACCCCACCGAAGCGTTGCCTATAAAATAATTAGCTACATAGTCACGTTGCTCCGGCATAGCGGTTAGATTAGGGCGATCATCAATGTGAGGACTCTGAATAACTTTTGCAAGAAATGTAAATTCCGTTTCTGTTCCGCGTCTGCTTTTGATGATCACACCATCAGCAACCCCTTTCTTAAACGAAATTCTGATTTTCTTGTCAATTAATTTGAAGAGCAAAAGAACAGGTTTGATTGTGTCCACATCAACAGAGGTTTCATCCAGCTCTATTCCCAAATCCTCACCGATATTTAAGGTATAGGTTGCGCTGTGTTTGATGACCTGAACTAAATCACGAATTCCCCCTATTCCCGAAATCAAAGCCTCCCTTTGTGTTCGGGTAAGCTGTGCAGCATTTTTGAATTTCAATTGGAAAGTTATTATGTTCATTCAGCTTAAATAATTGCATTAACAAACAACAACACAAGTTAAATAATCAGATAACTTAAAATGCAATAATTGTATAATATAAATTGAGAGTGTTTCAGCAATATTGCTGGTCGCTAAAATTATTAATAAGAAATGTGCCTAAATTATTTCACACTAAAAATAAAGGAACAATACAATGATCAGAAGTGTTGAGGAGATTATAGAGAAGATGACCGATCAGATTAATCGATCGGGGCTGCCATATTCTTCCTGGTATGTTGGCATTGCTTCAGAACCAAAACAGCGGTTGTTCGCAGAGCATAAAGTTGCTGAAAACGGAACGTGGCTGCATGTGAATGCGGGGAGTAATGAGGCTGCCCGGAATATTTTAAACCATTTAGTGAAAAAATTACAGACCGAAGGAGGCGGCGGAAGTGATGAACCCGCAATGACGCACGTATATGCTTATGCAATTACATCCACAACGGTGGAGTGAAATAAAAATAAAATTGTTAGTATGTTCGTTTCTATATTCACAAAAAAAGAGTTGTCTTTAATCGGGCAGCTCTTTTGTTTTTTTATGTCCATTCTTTTTTCAATTTAAATATTCTTGAATCCTTCATTTGATTTATTCTGCCCCAAAGGTTAACTCATTTTAATTTTATGAGATATTTTAGGGAAAATGATTGCGGGGTGAGAAGGGACGGTTTACTTAAACTACTATTCCAGGTATGTTTCCAGGATACAACCGCAGAAAAGAACAAAATTATTTGAAGCGAGAAAAATATTTGTCTATTTCATCTCGCATTTCAATGCCAACTTGTTCGAAGCAGTCTAATAAATCTTCGTATGCACCTTCACCACCGATAAAGTCCCAAAATTCTTTTGCAACTTTTAATTCATTATCTAAATCTAACATACCGCGTATAGTCCATCGTGTGTAAGGTTTGGGCTCATAGGGATTATATGGAATTGCTATAAAAGATTGAACATTTGCATTGGGATTTTCGGCTAATGTTGCTGCGACCCATTCAAGTAGAGTGCGTTTAAATTCTTTGAAACCACCAGCATTTGGTTTTGCGGTTTTTAAATCAAAATAATATATGAGCCCATCTGAAGCAGTAAGCTTTATATCCACCTTCGTGAGATTGACATTATTCATTGTTCCTTGATTGCATACAGACCTAATTGCTTCAATTTCTTCAATTTTATTAGGAGAAATTGAAGCAGTAGAAAGTCCATCCATGATATTTTGAATAACTCGATGAACCTCTGATGAAATTTGATTACCCGCTTTTTGTTGAGATTCTGCTTTAGCAAAACGTGAAGAGGCCAACGCTAAAGCAACTGGTTCAAAAATAGTTGTTCCAAAGTTTGTATTAAGCGAATGTATAAATTGATATAGTGCTAACCTATCCTTGCCCAATAGCCTTGTATGAAAAGGCATTGAAGCTGGCTCGGGATTGTGGTTTTGAAATTTATTGAGCAAACTATTTTTTAAAACTATACTAACATTATCCTTTTGTATTTGTGTTAAAGGCATTTTATTACTTCATAAATTTCAAGTTACTTAAAGTAGTCAATAAGTTGGGTTGTCTTAGGCCCAGAATAGAAACCTCTTCTTTCAAACAAATAGGTTTGTTTGTTTATTTCATTATTGGCATTTATAAATATACTCTTTGCATATTCAACATCTATTAAGCTAATAATCTTTTCCTCCGTTGAACTTTTACCATCTTTGACTAATTGTAAATCACACGCCATAAGTAAATGCATATCCATTGTTTGAGTGGAAAGATTTATTATACTATTAGCTAAAAAATAGTTCAGATAATAAAATAAAATGGCACTAAAATAATAATCACTATAATTTTCACCACGAAATAGTTGACCTTTTAATTGATAATTTTCTATTTTTTTAATTGCGTTACTTTTCATTTCATGAGGAGATCTTAAAATCACTGAGATATATACTTTAGCCATGTTTTCAATATCTATTTTTTTATATGGTGGATTTATTTTAGTATGTTGACCCCTAAGTCTTTCATAAAATATTGCAAAGTGCTCGTTACCTTGGAAATACTCTTCTAGTTTTGCATGAAATTCATTTAATGCTTGCAAATCTTTATCAATAGAATTTTGATTATTGGTTGCAAAAATTATTTCTTTTTTTAACTCTTTATCTTCAGTTGCTATTACTTTTACAAAAACTTCTAAATCATCTATGGTGTTTGGATTTGCTTCGTGATAATCGAATAACATGTGGGTAGTTTGACATCCGTTTATTATCCTTGGGAAAGTAAGATAGAATACATCTTCTTTTGCCTCATGTCTTCTAATTTCATCACATAAAATTGTCAATCCATTGTTTAAGTATAAAAAATAGTCTCTGAAAACAGTTGAAGAAAGTGTTTCTTTTATTTTGTCATTAACGCTTGAGTTCTCAATAACAGATCTAGGATTTTCAAGAAATAACTTCTCTCTTAAAATTCCATTCTTTTCAATTAATTTTCTTAATTCTCCAAACTTTAATGAAGATATTAAACTAAAACTAACCGCTTCTTTTTCGTCCAACTGCTTGCTTTTGTGAAACTTTATAGGAATTTCAAGAAATTTGTCAATCTTGTCAAAGTTTAAACCTAAATCATTTTCTTGCCATATATGAATGCCTTCAAGAATGAATTTGTTTTGAAGTTCTGTTCGCTCGCTAATTTTCTTTTTCTCGGTTTCTAGATCTGCTACACTTACTGTGTGATTTGTACGACCTGATGAAAAATAAATATGAATTTTAGGAGTCTCCTTTAAACGGTCAAGATAATCGTTTTCCTCATTAAATAATTTTTTAAAAATTATATCGGAGAATGGATCTATTCGATTAACTTCTGTTA
>DAOLIQ010000126.1:0-1905 GCA_035328465.1 Ignavibacteriaceae bacterium
AAAGCAAGTGCCTCAGCAGTTTTAAGAGGAGTAGAAATATTTATCCCACTCGAAGGTTTAATTGATCTTGAAGTAGAAAGACAAAAAATACAAAAAGAAATTTCTCGATTAGAAGGCTCACTTCTAGGAATTGAAAAGAAATTATCCAACGAAAAGTTTGTAGCTAACGCTGCTCCGGAAGTTGTTCAAAAAGAAAGAGCAAAGCAAAAGGATTGGAGTGAAAATATTATTAAACTAAAAGAGATTTTATCTAACTTAAATTAAGTGTCCGTCATCCCGAACTCGTTTCGGGTTCTGTGGAGTATTTAAAGATGCTGAAACAAGCCTGTCTGCCGACAGGCAGGTTCAGCATGACGCAGTGAAAGGAATTATTATGTATCGCCATTTGGAAGATTTCATCAACGATTGGACAATTGAGTCCGAATCAACATTAAAAATATTTAATAATCTTACAGATGGATCATTAACAAAAAAAGTTGATGAAAATGTGAGAACAGCGGGAAGACTTGACTATCATATCACACTTATTCTATAAAAAAAATACTTTCAGAATTTAAACTCACCATGCAAATCTTTTATTTCTAATGGTTATAAGCCTCTGCTTCAATTCTATTAATTGGTTTATTCAATGAATTTTTAGGATTTTTGAACAAGTAATTTTAATTATTTCTAAAAAGGGAAAATATTTTTATGGCTGTTATCAGACCTTTCAAAGCACTTAGACCGACAAAAGAAAAATCGCAGCTAGTTGCAAGTGTTCCTTACGATGTAGTTGATCGCGATGAAGCAAAGCATGCTGCCGAGGGAAATCCACTTAGTTATTTACACATTACGCGTTCAGAAATTGATTTACCAAATATTAAAGATGTTTATTCAAAAGAAGTTTATCTTAAAGCAAAAGAAAATCTTAATAAAATAATTGAAAACGCTCCGCTAAAAGTTGATAATAAACCCCACCTCTATCTTTATAGATTAATTATGGATGGAAGATCACAAACGGGAATCTGTGCAACATTTTCTGTTGATGATTATGACAACGACGTGATTCTTAAACACGAAAAAACCCGCAAGGTAAAAGAAGATGATCGCACAAATCACATTATCACTACCGAAGCACAAACTGGTGTTGTGTTTTTAACTTATCGCGGAGTTAAATCTGTTAATGAACTTGTTGATAAAACAATGAAATCCATAAAGCCGGAATATGATTTTACTTCACCTGATGGAATTCAACATACAGTTTGGATTATGCCTGATGAGTATTATCAAACAATTGAAAATGAATTTGCAAAGATTCATAAATTATACATTGCAGATGGACATCATCGCGCAAAAAGTGCAAGTCGTGCCCGCGAAGAAAAAATGAAAGCAAATCCGCATCATAACGGAAGTGAAGAGTACAATTATTTTATTGCTGTAATCTTTCCTGCGGATCAGTTGAAGATACTTCCTTACAATCGTGTTGTGTTTGATTTGAATGGATTGAGCAAAGCAGATTTTATGAATTCTGCTGCGGATAAGTTCACCATTACTCCAACAACGGATAAAGAACCAAAAATTAAAAACACTTTCTGTATGTATCTTGATAAAGAATGGTTCTTACTTAAGCCAAGAGATTCCGTTTTTGCAAGTTTATCTTTAGAAAAATCAGTTGGGGAAAAACTTGATGTAAGTATTCTGCAAAACTTTTTATTAAATCCTGTTCTTGGTATTGATGATCCGCGAACAAACACACGAATAGATTTTATTGGTGGAATACGCGGGACAAAAGAATTAGAAAAACTTGTTGACAGCGGTAAAGCTGCAGTTGCATTTTCATTCTATCCGGTAGGACTTGATGACTTGATGAATATATCAGATGCCGGCGAAGTTATGCCGCCAAAATCAACCTGGTTTGAACCAAAA
>DAOLIQ010000126.1:2005-6767 GCA_035328465.1 Ignavibacteriaceae bacterium
AAGGAAAAATATCATGGAAAAAAGAATCTATAACCTAAACGCTGGTCCGGCGGTTTTACCGGAAGAAGTTTTACTCGAAGCACAAAAAGAACTATTTGCACTTCCCGGAGTGGGAATGTCTATTTTAGAAATTTCTCACCGTTCAAAAACTTTTGATGCAATTCTTGCTGATGCAAAAGATGGAATAAAAAATCTTTTGTCCGTTCCAGACAATTACGAAATTTTATTTTTGCAGGGCGGTGCAAGTCTCCAGTTTTCAATGGTGCCGTTAAACTTAATGCCTCCAAAAAATAAAGCTGATTATATTTCAACCGGCAGCTGGTCTAAAAAAGCAATCAAAGAAGCAAAGCGTGTTGGAACTGTAAACATTGCCGCATCAACTGAAGAAGGTGAGGGTGATAAAAAATATTTCAAACGCATTCCAAAACAAAGCGAATTAAAGCTTGATCCTGATGCCTCTTATGTTCACTTTACATCAAACAATACAATTTACGGAACGGAGTGGCAGACAGAACCTCAGGTTGGAAATGTTCCGCTTGTTTGCGATGCTTCTTCGGATATTCTTCACAAAAAGATTGATGTAAGTAAGTATGCAATGATTTATGCCGGCGCACAAAAAAATATTGGTCCATCGGGTGTTGTGCTTGTTATAATCAGAAAAGATATGCTGGAAAGAAGTCAGGATTCACTGCACACAATGCTAAACTATAAAATCCAGGCAGAAAATAATTCAATGTACAATACGCCGAATACTTTTGGTATTTACATTATCAAACTTGTTACAAAGTATTTGCTTGCTAACGGCGGACTTGATAAGATGTATGAAATCAATAAACACAAAGCAAAACTTCTTTATGATGCGATTGATAACAGTAATGGATTTTATAAAGGACACGCTGCAAAAGATTCGCGCTCTTTAATGAATGTTACGTTCAACCTTGCTACTGAAGAATTGGAGAAGAAACTTATTGATGAAGCAACAAAAGCCGGATTTATTGGATTGAAAGGTCATCGTTCTGTTGGCGGATTGCGTGCATCAATATATAATGCTTTTCCTGTTAAAGGCGTAGAGGCGCTTGTGACTTTTATGAGTGATTTCCAGAAAAAGAATGGGTAAGATTATTTGTAATTCCAGACGGTAAGAAATAATTTTTACCGTTTAATTTTTATAGAACATCAGAAAAGTATTTTTAAAAGTAAAAAAGGAATATTATGAAAAGCATTTTAATAGTATTTACAACAGCAGTTTTATTTTTTTCGTGCGGAAAAGAGGAAACAAAGTTTGAAGCCTTCAGCGCTGAAGCCTTTGCTTATGATTTGGGCGGCAGCTGGGAAGTAAATGCAAGCACACGAGTGAAGGGTATGGCTCAAAAAGAAGACGGCGAATATTTTGTTGCGGCAATATCTTACTCGGTTGATTTAACAAAACCCTCCGGCGAAGTAGTTAAAAATGTTTATGAAGACAAGCAGGATTTTTCTAAGGATGAAGAATTTATTGATATACCTTTAGAGGTTCAGTTTGTTCTTGATTCTACCTACACCACTGGAAATTACAAAGCTACTTTTCACGTCAAAGATAATTCGACAGGTGAAACAACAGAAGTGTCTGCTGATTTTAAAATGTAAGAAGATCAGGCAAAATATTCGGGAGGAATAAGCTTTCTTGAGGTGTAACCGGATTCAAGATCGTGGTAGTATCTAATTTCATCCTCATCACTTCGCCAGCAGAGTAAAACATCTTCTCCGTCTATCATTGAAGGAAAATCAACTAAGCCAATTTTAAAATTTGAATCCTTAAAGTAACAGCCGATTTCTTCCAGCTCAAGCATAAAGCCGTCAATTTCAGAAGCGAGCTTTTTGATTCTTGAATCATCGTCAAGATTACCTGCAAGTTCTTCCGCAATCAATCTCATTTCTGCGGCGTTGTCAAGAATATCGCGGACAATGTTTTTGACTAAAGGAAGTGTACGATTAGCTTCTGCTATTGAAAAAAATTTAATGTCTGTTGTCATGGGCTTAGTTTCTTTAAATTTACGTTTACAAAATTAGTATTAATAATCAATTAAAAAAGACAAGGAAAGACTGTTCTAAATTATTTTTAAAATAATATGAATAAAAAAATTATATGAGTAGAACCAATCTATTAAAGACCATTAGTGAAACCGGCATATCGTATGCGGATTATAAAAGTATTTTAATGCAGCAAGTTCAAAATTATAATGATGAATCTGCAACGCAGGAAGAAAAAAAGCAAATCCAAAACAGGAAACTAAATCTGCAAAGAACTAATAGGCTTGATAAGTATTTCCATCCTTCAGAGAAGAGCATTCAAATATTCCAGCACTTCAAAATAAAGCAAATCTGGATGGTCCTCTCCGAAACCTGGTGCGGCGATTCTGCACAAAACTTGCCGATAATTTCGGCACTCGCTAATCTTTCGAATTATATTGAATTAAAAATTCTTTTTAGAGATGAACACCCGGAAATTATGAATTTGTATTTGGAAGGAGGAGGCAAAAGAAGCATTCCCAAATTAGTTTCATTTAACGAAAATGGCGATGAACTGTTTCAGTGGGGACCTCGCCCGCAACAGGCAAAATTACTGTTCGATAAAATGGTCTCTGATGGTATTGATAAAGATGAAAGAAGTAAAACACTTCATCTTTGGTACGGACGTGATAGAGGCCTCTCTGTTGAAAATGAACTAGTTAATCTTATCGAAATATTTCTAAAGACTATTGTTCGTTCTTAGCAATTGTTTATTAATTATTTTTATAAGTGAGAAAAGAGGTTCAAAAAATTATCTGAGTTGAGATTTGATTTTTCTTAATGTGAGGAAATAACTCGAATTAAATCATTAAATCTATTCCAACACGACTGCTTGCGGTCGTATGATTTTTGATAGTAAATATTCTATTGTAACTCTATTTCGAAGTTGCTTAGTTAGTAATAAATTATTTACAATCATAATCTTAGGGGTTAGTATGAAAAGAATTTTTCAACTCTTGATATTGGCCGTAGTGGCGCTTCAATTCAACCTTCATTCTCAGTCACCCATCGTTCAGCAAATAGTTGATTCAGCCAATCAGGATTCGCTGATGTATTTTGTAAAAGAATTATCCGGCAATGTACCAACAATTATTAATGGAACATTACAAACGATAATCTCCCGTAATAAGTATCAGCCGGGCAATGCTCTCGCCGAAACTTATATTAAACAAAAACTTCAGTATTACGGATTAACAACTTCTATTCAATCATTCAGTTCGACCGGTAAAAATGTTTTAGGTGTCCAGCCCGGCACAGAATTCCCAAATCAAAAATATATTATTTGTGCACACTATGATGATATGCCAACGGGGACAACCGCTCCAGGTGCAGACGATAATGCAAGCGGGACCTCGGCGGTATTGGAGGCAGCAAGAATTTTTTCGCAATACACATTTCCATTTACTATTGTTTATGCTTTGTGGGATGAAGAAGAACAAGGTTTAGTGGGAAGTAATTATTATGCTAATCAAGCTGCTTCGTCCGGAGATTCAATCATCGGTGTGATAAATATGGATATGATTGCCTACGATTCTGATAATGATATGACAGCTAACATTCACACAAGAAGTGTCGGAACTTCGCTCGAACTTTATGATAAAATGATTGAGGTGAATTTGCAATACGGAATTAATCTAAATTTAATTGAATATAATCCAGGTGAAGAATACAGCGATCACGCCTCATTCTGGAATGCCGGCTATGGTGCAATTCTATTAATTGAAGATGATGCAGACTTTAATGCTTACTATCATAGTGTCAATGATCTTATCACTCATTTTAATGAAGCATACTATTTGAAGTCTGCAAAACTTGCCTATGCTACTCTTGCTTCATTTGCTCTTAATCTGAATATGCAAATTATTCACACGCCTTTTGCTTCAATTGATTATTCGCAGGATATTGAATTAACAGCAAACATAGTTACAGGTTTAAATATTGGCAGTGGAATTTCTGGCCCTCGGCTTTACTACCGAACGAGCACAGGTGGAGGTTTTTCTAATTTTATTGAGGTAGCCGGAACCCCGGTAATGAGCAATACTGAATATAGTTTTATTATTCCTGCTCAATCGCTCGGAACAATCGTGCAGTATTATCTGGCAGCACAGGATGATAATTCGTCAGTTGTGGTTACACTTCCTTCTGGTGGGGGTGGTTTTAACCCTCCGGGAAATATTCCGCCGGCACAGGTCTTTCAATTCTTTGTTGCACCGGTAACTTTTGCTTTAGTTGATTCAGCAAATAATACAAACAACTGGCTTTCAACAGGCGGATGGAATATTACAAGTCAGAAATATGTTTCTGCACCATACTCATTTACCGAATCTCCATCGGGTAATTATCAGAGCAATACAACAGCAACTTTCACTTATTTAACTGATATAAATCTTTCAAATATTTTGGGAGCTTCACTAGAATTTTACACTCAATGGGATATTGAAAATGATTGGGACTACGGACAAGTTCAAGTTTCTACTAATGGCGGGACAAGCTGGACTGCACTCGAAGGGCTTTATACTAATCCCGGCACAGGAACTTTTCAACCGCCGGATGAACCTTTGTATGATGGTACGCAATTAACCTGGGTGGTAGAAAATATGGACCTTTCAGAATTTATTAATCAAAACATAAAACTAAGATTTTATTTCCGATCCGACCAATCAGTTACCGGGGATGGGTGGTATGTTGATGATATCAGGCTTATGACCTTTGC
>DAOLIQ010000127.1:0-6590 GCA_035328465.1 Ignavibacteriaceae bacterium
AAGAATTAATTTATGGCTGAAAACTTAAAAGGAATTGAGAATAAATACAAACCGAGCGACAGATATTATTTTTAATGTGAATCAGTTGTATTGAATTATTAGTTTAAATTCAAGATCAAGTTCAGGTTCAAGATAGTGTATGATTTAATTAATCCTTGAACTTAAACTTAAATTTATATTTGTTCGTGCGTCAAACAATGTAGAGTTCCTAATCCCCAAACCAAATCAACAGCGTGAATGCCGATTACAGGTCTATCGGTAAACAACTCAGATAATATTCCCAAAGCAATTCTATCATTGGGATCATTAAATGTTGGAACAAGCACAGCATAATTCGAAATATAAAAATTGGCATAACTTGCAGGCAGTCTTTGCCCCTTAAAAATTACAGGAGAGGGCATAGGTAATTCTACAATATCCATACTTGATCCATCTGCTGCTTTTGCGTCTTCTAAAATTTCTCTATTCTCCATCAATGGAATATAATTGAGGTCATTCGGATGCGTTTCCATAACAGTAACAACTGTGTTATGATTTACAAATCTTGTGATGTCATCAACGTGCCCGTGTGTATCATCTCCCGCAATTCCTTTGTTAAGCCAGATAACATTTTTTACGCCGAGATATTTACCAAAAACTTCTTCGTAATCTTTTTTTGAAAAACCAGCATTACGAACCTGAGTTTCGTTATCGAGCAAACATTCTTCGGTTGTGATAATAGTTCCTTTTCCATTGTAATCAATGCTGCCCCCTTCAAGAACGACAACTCTGTTTTTATGCACAGGAGTTATTCTTTTTAGATTTAATTTTTCGGAAATCATTTTAGGAATTTTAGCATCAAATTTATAGTTATCATATTTTGCCCATGCATTAAAATTAAAATTGATAAGCAAAGAATTTCCATCTTGATCTTTTACAAATTGAGGACCGGCATCACGCAGCCAGTTTCGGTTTGTTTTGAGTACAAAAAATTCAATGTTGTTAAAATT
Source organism: Ignavibacteriaceae bacterium (assembly GCA_035328465.1). Taxonomy (GTDB): domain Bacteria; phylum Bacteroidota; class Ignavibacteria; order Ignavibacteriales; family Ignavibacteriaceae; genus JADJEI01. Next base: position 990 of record DAOLIQ010000127.1, read on the forward strand.
TGCTTCGACAGATTTTAGAACACCTTCGGCTTTTGCTTCGTGGGTTTTTGATTGAACAATTACTCTAACTTTTTCTGCACGGGAAATGCAGCGGACGATTTCACCGTAAACCCATTGGATGGGGGTAAATTTTCCAGGCCAATCTTCTTTGTTTGCAGGCCAGCCAATCCAGGTTGCTTCGTGCTTTTCCCATTCGGCGGGCAGGCGGTATTTTTGATTTAAAGATTTCATTTTGAAAATCGTTTTGTGACTTCTCCATAGGCATCCACCCTCCTGTCGCGGAGAAAAGGCCAGTTGCGGCGGATATATTCAATTCTGTCAAGATCAACTTGAGCGATTAATATTTCCTCTTTGTCGTGTGACGCTTCGGCAATGATAATCCCCTGCGGATCGCAGATAAAACTTTTCCCCCAAAATTCAATACCGGCAGAATTTTTTGTTTCCTTTTCTAAACCTATTCTATTAACAGATGCAACATAAACTCCATTTGCAATTGCGTGTGAGCGTTGAATTGTCTGCCAGCTTTCAAATTGCGGTTTGCCGTGTTCTGCTTTTTCATCCGGGTGCCAGCCAATGGCTGTCGGATAAAATAAAATACTTGCTCCTTGAAGTGCGGTTAATCTTGCCCCCTCCGGAAACCACTGATCCCAGCAAATTAATGTCCCAATATTTCCATACTCAGTTTGAAAACTTTTGAAACCTAAGTCACCGGGAGTAAAATAATATTTTTCATAATATGCAGGATCATCCGGGATGTGCATCTTACGATAAATACCTGCAATCTCACCTTTAGTATTAATGACGGCAAGTGAATTGTGATAAAGTCCAGCGGCTCTTTTTTCAAATAATGGAACAATAACCACCACCTTATTTTTTTTTGCAACTTTAGAAATTGCTTGAGTAGAGGAGCCGGGAATTGTCTCCGCTAAATTATAATTATCAATATTTTCAGATTGACAGAAATACTGCGAACGAAAAAGTTCCGGCAGACAAATAACCTGCGCACCTTTCTTAGCAGCTTTCTCAATCCATTTAATTGCTTTAGCAAGATTGTCATCGGTGTTTTTACTAAATGATAGTTGAAGCAGCCCGACTGTAAATTTTGAAGAAATTTTTTCCAATTTATTTCACCATATTTTTGTTAGTAAATTATGAATGATAATTAATAACCATAAGCTGAAATCATATCACCCTCAGAGTTATATTCTTTCCATTTAATTAGTTTACCAGATTGAAAATACTCTTCTTTTTTAAGCACACGGTCTCTGTAATATTCTTTAGCCCATCCATCAATTTTCCCACCAAAGTAGTTTTCTTCTCTTTCGAGAAATCCATTATCATAATAAATTAATTTTTTATTAACGGGAATATCATCTTCGAAAGACTGACTTGATTTTAGTATGCCGTTTGCGTGATACATTTTCACTTCGCCATCAAGTTTATCATCTTTGTAGTTAGCTGTTGATTCCAGAGCACCGTTCGGAAAGTAGCTTACTGCAATTCCATTTTTTTTATCATTATTATAATTTATTTCAGATTGAAGCGCACCATCAGGGTAATAATTTTTTGTGATTCCTTTCTGAACACCATCTAAATAATCAATCTCTGTTTTTAGAATTCCATTTTCATAAAATAAAAATGATTTACCTTGCAAGACATCATCTTTGTAATTCCATTCTTCTTTGAGGAAACCTGATTCATAATAAACTCTCGTTGAGTTTTGCTTCTTACCCTGCTTTAAAAAAGTCTCTTGTTTAATTGTTCCGGTCTCAAAGTAATCTTTAATGGTTCTTTCTTCTGATTCGTATTTGCCCTGAACGTCATAACGAGTACGCAAAATCAGTTCATCATTTTCGTAAATATCTTTTACACGAACACTATGACCGGTATCATAAATCAATACTTCGCCTTCAAGTTTGTCATCAATAAAATTTGCTTCAAGGGCTACTCCGTTACTCTTCTCAAAATAGATAAAGGTCTTACCATTTAACAGACCATCAACAAAATTTCTTTCAACTTCAATGCTTCCGTTTTGATAATAAGTTTTGGAGACACCCTGAAGTACGCCATTCACAAATTTCCACTCCCCCTGCAGTTCGCCGGTTTTATAATAAGTATATGTTATACCATCAAGCTTGCCTTCACGATAATTTTGTTCAGCCCAGAGTTCGCCAGACTCATAATACCATTTAGAAGTTCCTTCTTTAACCCCATGCTTGTAATTCCATTCGATGCTAACCTTGCTGTCTTCAAAAAACCAAGTAGAAAGTCCCTCTTCCAAACCATCTTCAAAATGCCATTGCTTCCATACTTTTCCATTCGGATAATACTCAGTGTATTCGCCATGAAGTTGTCCATACCAATAATCACCTTCAGTTTTCAGCACTCCATTTGGGTAGTAGGTTTTTTTTACTTCGGTGCCGGATAGCTTTTGAGCAGTTGAAAAAGAAATAAATACAAAGAAGAAATAAGCGACAATTAGAATTACTTTCATTAAAAAATCTCAATCAGGTTAGAAGAATACATTTACAATTTTTGCGTTAAACATAAAATCATTATTAGAACGGACAAACTGAAATATTAAAGGATTAAATTTTCCTGTCAATTACTTCAGCGATCAGTTTTAACTGCCTCATCATTTCGTGAAATTGATCCGGAAGAAGCGCCTGCGGTCCATCGGATAAAGCTTTTTCCGGGTCGTGGTGAACTTCAACCATCAAACCATCGGCACCGGCAGCCACGGCAGCACGAGCCATCGGCATAACTTTATCCCTAATTCCAGTTGCGTGCGAAGGGTCGGCAAAAATAGGGAGATGGCTTCTTTTATGAACAACAGGAATCGCAGATAGATCGAATGTGTTCCGGGTGGATCTTTCAAATGTGCGAATACCTCGTTCGCAAAGAATTACGTTGGGGTTTTCGTTAGACAAAATATATTCAGCAGACATCAGCAAGTCTTCAACAGTTGCCGAAAGTCCACGCTTAATCATAACGGGTTTATCTGATTTTCCAAGTTCTCTTAACAAAGGATAATTCTGCATACTTCTTGCACCTACCTGGAAAATGTCAGTGTATTTTCCAACTAAATCTATCTGAGAAATTTCAAGAACTTCAGTAATTACAAGCAGATCAAATTCATCAGCAGCTTTTCGAAGTAATTTTAAACCGGCTTCTCCCATCCCCTGGAATGAATAAGGCGAAGTCCGTGGTTTAAATGCACCGCCCCTTAATATTTTTGCACCGGAGGATTTAACGATTTCGGCTATCTTTACTATTTGCTCTTCATTTTCCACCGAGCAAGGACCGGCAATTACAATTACTTCATTTCCACCAATAACAACATCTTTGATTTTTATTTGAGTCGCCTCCTGCTTGTAATTACGGCTTGCCAATTTAAATGGGTCTGTTACCCGAAAAACCTCTTCAACTCCTTCTAAAACTTTTATCTTCCTTGTGTCAAAATTTGGACGAACACCAATGGCACCGATTACAATTCTTTCCTCACCCATCACCTTCTGAACTGCAAAACCGTAATCCTGCAAATGTTTAACAACATTTTCATACTGCTGATTGGTGATTTTTTTGTCAAGTACTACTATCATTTTATTACTTTCTTAATGAAAATTTTTTTCGCCTGCATTAATTTCGATATCGAGATGGTCTTCTTTCGTCGGTATGGCGCAGGAGTATGTTGCACTATATGCACAATATGGATTGTATGCAAGATTAAAATCTATTGTATAAGTAAATTCTTTTGATGGAGATAATTCAAAATCGAGATACCTTCCCACACCATAAGTTTCTTCTCCGGTTGTTTTGTCTGTAAACCAGATTGAGAAATACTCCTGTCCGTTATCGCTCCATCCTTTATAAACATTTACTTTGTATTCAGTTTCATCATACATAAATTTTAGATATCCATAGCGAACTGCTTTTCTTTCCTCTCCCTTTGTCCCAAGCACCTTCACCGTGTCTTTGGATTTGTATTCATAAAGTTTACTTTTGAATTTGAATGCGGGATCAACATCAAAATATTTTAACGGAGTAAAATTAGCATTTACATCTTGATTAAATGGTGAATAAAGCGATGATTTAAATTCCTCGTCCTTCTGTTTTCTAATTTCATTAATCTCTTTTATATATGCTTCTTCGGCAGGCGTATAATTTTTCCCGCAGGAGTTTACTAAAATTATTGAAGCAAAAGAGAAACAAATAAAAAATATTTTCCTAATCATTTTTTCGAACTTTTTTTTGTAATTCATTCAACTTATTTAGTGCATCAATTGGAGTTAAGTTTTCCAATTCAATATTTTTCAGCTCGCCGCGAAGTTCATCATCTTTAAATTCAAACAGGCTTATTTGTTTGTCATCGCTCTTAAGCTTTTTTAATTTTTCTTTTTTTATTTCATAAGGAGTTAGTTCTTTGCTTTCGAGATTTTCAAGCACCTCCTTTGCACGATTAGTTACGAACAACGGAAGCCCTGCCATCTGTGCAACCTGGATTCCGTAACTGTGATCGGCTCTTCCGGGATTAACTTTATGCAAAAATATTACTTTATCATCATACTCACGAACTTCAACTTTATAATTTTTTATTTTGGGAAAGATCTCAGCCATCTCGTTTAATTCATGATAGTGCGTGGCGAATAAAGTCTTGGCATTTATATCAGGGTTTTCGTGCAGATATTCTGTAATTGCCCACGCGATTGATATTCCATCAAATGTACTTGTGCCCCTTCCTATTTCATCGAGAAGGATCAAACTTTTACTTGTAGCATTATTTAGAATATTGGCCGCTTCCTGCATCTCGACAAGAAAAGTACTTTCTCCGGCAGTTATGTTATCGCTTGCCCCTACCCGTGTAAATATTCTGTCAACCAATCCGATCTTTGCACTTTTTGCCGGAACGAAACAGCCAATTTGCGCAAGTAAAACAATTAATCCAGTCTGACGAAGATAAACAGATTTACCAGCCATATTCGGCCCGGTTAAAAGTATAATTTGATTTTCTTCGTTATCAATTTTACAATTGTTCGATGTAAACTTCTCACCCGGCTGCAAGATTCGTTCAACTACAGGATGACGACCTTCAATTATATCTATCGAACCGCTATCGTTTACTTCAGGTTTAACATAATTAAACTCCACGGCGCATTCTGCAAAAGAGATAAAACAATCAAGCATAGCAATAAGCTTTGCATTTTGCTGAATCGTCTCCGCTTGCTCGGCAACAGATATTCTTAAGTGATTAAACAACTGAGATTCGAGTTCATAAATTCTTTCTTCAGCATTTAAGATTTTATCTTCATACTCTTTTAATTCGGGTGTGATATATCTTTCGGAATTTACAAGTGTCTGCTTGCGCATATAGTCCGAAGGAATTTTATCTTTATTCGCATTACTGATTTCGATGTAGTAACCAAAAACCTTATTGAAGTTTACTTTGAGCGAAGAAATTCCAGTGCGTTCCCTTTCTTGTTTTTGAAGATTCGCAATCCAGTCCTTACCATGTATAGAAATATCTCTAAGTTCGTCGAGTTCGGGGCTGAAGCCATATTTTATTACCCCTCCGTCAATAAGACTGAGAGGCGGAAAATCTAC
>DAOLIQ010000128.1:0-6566 GCA_035328465.1 Ignavibacteriaceae bacterium
TGCTTACCGGTGACACAATAAAAAGTGATACGGTAAAAGCAAAAACATTAGAACCGACAAGCCACAATTTTACGTGGGAGACCTGGGAGTTTGGCACACACAGCAGCAGTGCACTTTATGATGTAGCCATAATAGACGAGAACAACATTTGGGCAGTAGGTGAGATTTATATGAATGACTCGCTTGGTAATCCGGATTCGAAACTTTACAATCTTATAAAATGGAACGGAACTGAATGGAAACCAGAAAGAATTTATTTCACAAATAGCCAAGGACAATCATTTCTCGCACCAATGAAATCAATTTTTGCGTTTAGTGTGAATGACATTTGGATTGGTTTAGACCAATTGATTCATTGGGATGGAAGCGATTACGTTGAATATGAACTTTCGGATGAAGTTTTTCAAAGTTGGGTTAACAAAATCTGGGGAACAAGCAGCGAGGATTTATATGTAGTTGGCAACGCAGGCAACATAGCGCATTACGAAAACGGAGTATGGACAAAAATTGAAAGCGAAACTACTTTAGACTTAACAGATATTTATGGAGACAGCGAAGGTAACCTTTATGCTGCAGGGGTAGATATAGCGTTAGCTAAAGGGGTAGTAGTAAAAGGAAATCAGAGCGGTATCTGGGAAGTAATGATTGAAGGAGATATAATAGACGAGAGTGAACTGTTCGATAAACTCTTTGGCTCATTTGGTGCTTTATGGATTGATGAGAATAATACAATTTATACCGGGGGTAATCTACTTTATCAGTACAAAGATGGCGAGTGGGATTATGTAAGAAGTTTACCTGAAAATTTTATTAACGGTAATCCTGGAACTTACTATCGCGGATATATTTACGAAATAGATGGAAATGCTGCGAATGACTGGATAATAGCTGGAGACAGAAACACTCTTAAACATTTTAGCGGAGTTGATTGGGCACAATTAGGCGAGCCATACGATCCGGGAAGCGGTATGTTCTGGAGAGGACTTGATATGAATGACAATACAATTGTTGTCGTAGGTGATAAGGGAATTAAAGCAAGAATTATGGTATTAAAGAGATAGCATTTGAACAAACAAAAAATTATTTCAGGTACGAAGTAAACTTCAACACTGCATTCATCAGCCGACGGATCGCGAGTGATGTTTATATCAGCACAATCAATTCAAATGACTTTACTGCTTCGAATAAGTTGATGTTGTTAAAGCAAAGTCAGACGTCAAATGTGAAACGTCAAACGAAAAATTTTTACTAAAATTTAGAGGCAGTCTTAAAGGCTGCCTTCTTAATTAAAAATTTACTATCAATATGAGGAATGATTTTACAATCGCTTCGGTCCGGCGTCAATTACTTCCTGGCTGCAGCCTTTTGCAAATAGCTTGAAGTTATCTATGAAGCGTGCAGCAAGTGCATCGTACTTTTTCCAGTATTCATTCTTATTTCCCCATGAGCTTGAAGGATCAAGTACATCCTCCGGAACTTCCGGACAGGAAAGAGGAACTTCAAAACCAAATAATTTATCTTTTCTGTATTTGGCTTTATCAAGTTTACCTTCGAGTGCAGCGTTCAGCAAATTTCTTGTGTGACGAATACTTATTCTTTTGCCGACACCGAACCTTCCACCCACCCAGCCTGTGTTAACAAGCCAGACATTTGCATTATGTTTCAGCATTCTTTGCTTTAACATTTCTGCATATTCAAATGGATGACGCACCATAAAAGGCGCACCGAAACAAGCACTGAATGTTATCTGCGGTTCGATACCCAAACCAATTTCAGTACCGGCAATTTTTGAAGTGTAACCGCTTATAAAATGATACTGCGCCTGCGCTGGATTTAGTCTTGCAATCGGAGGCAGCACTCCCGAAGCATCACACGTTAAGAAAATTATATTTTTCGGATGAGTTCGAACGTATCCTTCAGGCACAACGTTAGGAATAAATTCAAGCGGATATGATGCACGCGTGTTCTCTGTAATTTTGTCATCATCAAGATCAATATGACGGCTTACAGGATCGAACACAACATTTTCGAGAATCGTTCCGAAGCGTTTTGTGGTAGCGTAAATTTCAGGCTCGCTTTCAGCAGATAGTCTGATCACCTTCGCGTAACACCCGCCTTCAAAATTAAAAACGCTGTCCGAACTCCAGCCGTGTTCATCATCGCCAATTAGTTTTCTTTTAGGATCAGCAGAAAGGGTAGTCTTTCCAGTTCCGCTTAATCCAAAGAACAAAGCAACATCTCCATCCTTTCCAACATTAGCAGAACAGTGCATCGGCAGCACATCTTTAAAAGTTAAAAGGAAATTAAGTAGTGTGAAAATTGATTTTTTTATTTCACCGCCGTAAAGTGTGTTTGCGATTACGGCAGTTCGTTCAGCAAAATTTAAAATTATTCCGGTATCGCTTCGTGTTCCGTCAAGTGATGGATCAACTTTAAATCCAGTTAAAGCTATTACCGTAAAATCAGGAATAAATTTTTTTAATTCATCCCTGTTATCAGTAGTGATAAACATATTTCTTGCAAACAAACTGTGCCATGCTTTATCTGTAATTATTCTGATCGGCATTTTATAATTTGGATCAGCGCCAGCATAACAGTCTTGAACAAATAATTCTTCGCCTTGACAAAATGCCTGCACACGTCCCATTAGCGAGCTGAATTTTTCGGAAGTAAATGGGCGATTATAAACACCCCACCATATTTTATTTTCAGTGGTTTCTTCCCGAACAATAAATTTATCTGCAGCAGCTCTTGCTGTGTGTTTGCCGGTATGAACAACGATAGGACCTTCTTTAGTTATCTTTCCTTCATTACGGAAAATTATTTCTTCGTACAAAGCTTCGTCGGATAGATTCCAGAAAACTCTATCGAGCTGAACTAAGCCGTGGTTGAATAACTTAAAATCAGAAGCTAATTCCTTTGCTTCTTTGGTGGCGGGGGTATTAAATTCTAAATATTTACTCATGACCAATCCCTCACTAATTTGCGGTCGCCAATGTAAAGTTCATTTGGGGAGTTAGGATCGAGCGCCCATTTCATTCGTTCAATTCCTTCCTGAATGTCCTTAATCGTTCCGCAATAACTAATTCTTAAATGACCATCAAGCCCAAATTCTTTTCCCGGAACAGTTAGCACCTGAACTTTGTCGATCAAAAATGCAGATAGTTTATTCGAATCTTTTTCATAAGCACTGAAATCTGCAAAACAATAAAATGTGCCGTCGGGTTTTGTTACTTTTACTCCTTCAAAAGAATTCAGCAGATCAACTAAAACATTGCGATTATTTTCAAGCGTTGTTCTAAGTGATTCCACGCCCGATTGAATTCCGTTTATTGCAGCAGCCGAAGCAACTTGAAGTAAAATGGAAGGACCGGAGGTTTGATGCCCTTGAATATTGCTCATTGCTTCAATCACTTTTTTATTTCCCACAGCCCAGCCAATTCTGAAACCAGTCATTGCATATTGCTTGCTCACACCGTTGATTACAATAAGTTTAGAATTTTCATCCAAACGTTTTGCATATTTGTAACAGTTGATCGGCTTTCTTCCATCAAAAATTAAGCGGTGATAAATGTCATCCATGATTAGCCACAGATCTTTCTTCTCGCAGTATTCAACTATATCATTAATAAATTCTTCGGAGTACATCGCACCGGTAGGGTTATTCGGACTGTTTATAATTACCGCTCTCGTGTATGATCCAACCCGCTGTTCAATATCCTGCAGCCTTGGATAAAAAGTTCCATCTTCGGGTAAAACGGGAACACCGATCGCTCCAATTAATCTTGCCATATCCGGGTAGCTGACCCAATAGGGGGCGGGAAAAATCACTTCTTCCTGCGGATTAAGAATTGCCTGAAGTGCTACCATTATTGCCTGTTTCGCTCCGCCCGATGCAATGATGTTTTCCGGTGCAACTTTTCGATCGTAAAACTCTTCAGTATATCTGATGATTGCTTTTTTTAAAGTCGGTGTTCCGTCTGCAGGTGCATAACGAATTTCTCCGGTATTGAGATGTGCAGCCGCCGCTAATAGTGCATCCATTGGCGCACGACTTTTAGGCTCGCCACCGCCAAGATGAATTACAGGATCACCTTTCTCTTTTAGAATGGCGAACTTTTCATTCAACTTTAATGTCGGTGATGGCTTTATAGATTTTGCGATTAAACTTAGACTCATCTGATTTCCATCTGTAATATGATTTTAAAAATTAAAAAATTTTAATGGTGTAAATTATTTGCCCTGTCCTTCACAAACAAGTGAATTTCAAAATTACTTTTATCAGTCAGAATATTTTACCTAAGAAAGGTTCGATCAACTTCTTAACTTACAAGTAATAATTTCACATTCAGTTAAAATGTTAGTTAACCGAGTAAATTTTCAAATCGAATTTGGTCGTTTTTCCAATAATAATTGCGGCAGAAAATTTGTGATTTAAATGAAAAAATTTTGAGGAGTTCTTTATGAAAAAATCACTGCTATTATTACCGAAAAATTTTACCGATTACAAACCTCTATTTTTCGGGCTTATTCTTGCTTTAATTGGCACCCGACCGATAATTTCGCAGCAGATGGATCAATGTTCAGTAGATTATTTTGAAGAAGTAATTCTCGACACTGATTTTGAAGTCAACGGAGCAGGAGATAATATTGATACAATCGAATTTTGGAAAGCACCGGACAGCACAGAATCACTAATGTTCGTTTCTGCAAAAGGTAATCAGATGGTTGAAGTTTGGAAGTTTCCATTTGTCGGTAATGAACAACCCCCTTTAACCCATAGTACCTTTTCCGGAAGTCAGGTAAATGGCTTGGCAGTTGATCAGGAATCCAACCGCCTTTATGTTGCAATTGGCGAGCCTTCAAGTACTGTGAGTGTTTTCAGTCTCCCTGATTTAAATTTCTTATTTAATTTTAATAAGGCGGGTGTTAATCTTCATTCCGAACCGAATCTGACTATTTTAAAACTTACAAATGGGGATAAGAGAATTTATGTTTCTGCCGATGATATTGTTTATGTACACGACGCTTCAAATGGAAATTATTTGTTCGAGTTTATTCCTGAAGTTGGATTGGAAACTATGGCAGCAGATAATTTTTATCAGCGAATTTATATTCCCGATGAAAATGGAGGCAGCGGGCTCTATGTTTATAATCCCGATGGTTCGGTTTATACCGAAAATGGAAGCAACCACTTTGGGCAGGGTGTGTTCGATCAGGATGCAGAGGGTATAATTATTTTTAACTGTCCTGCACAAAACGGAGTTGATAGTGGTTATGGTATGATAGTGGTTTCAGATCAGATAATTTCCGGAACAAACCAATATGAAGTTTTTGACAGACAATCGTGGGAATACCTTGGTACTTTAAAATTAACAGGTGTTTCGAATACAGACGGTATCGCCACTTTCCAACAGAATCTGCCTGATTATCCAGCCGGCGTATTTGCGGCTTTGAATAACGACTCTAAAGTAGCAGCTATTGGATGGGATGATATTTTAAGTGCATTGGGTCTTACTCCCGTTGAAATGACGGTTTTCACAGCAACGACCGAGGAAAACAAAGTAAAACTAAAATGGCAAACCGTGACCGAACTAAACAACTCCGGTTTTGAAGTCCAGCGGAAAAGTGAAAATGAAAATGAATTTAAAATGCTTGCTTTTGTGAAAGGGAAGGGTAATAGTATGATGTTGAATGAATATTATTTTGAGGATTTGGATCTTACTCCCGGTGTTTATTCTTACAGACTAAAACAAATGGACTTTGATGGAACATTCGAATATTCAAACACAGTTGATGTTGAAATAACTTTACCAACAGAATTTTCACTTGAGCAGAATTATCCAAATCCATTTAATCCATCTACTAATATTCAATACACAATTAGCAGCAGGCAATTTGTAACACTCAAAATATTCAATTCGCTTGGTGAAGAAATAGAAACTTTAGTAAATGAATTTCAGGATGCAGGAGTTCATTCTGCATTCTACATTCTAAATTCTACATTGCCCAGCGGTGTTTACTACTACCAACTAAAAGCAGGAAGTTTTGTTGAAACAAAGAAAATGATCTTGCTTCGTTAAATCATTTCTTAAAGATGACATCCCGATCAGAGGGGTGTCATCTTTTTATTTTCACTCATTCGTGTTATTGACTTTGTTCTTTTCTATTTGTAATATGCTTTTAGAAATTTTATCAGAAGAGGTAAACAACTTATTTAACATTCTTTCAATAATATTATTCGGAGGTAATTATGAAACTCTTTCTTGTTCGTTCGTTTCTTTTCTCTGCGGCAGTTTATTGCTTTATTGCTGCAAGTTCTATAAACACAAACTCCTCTCACTTTGGAGATAACAACAGTGTACCCCCCCCCCCCCACATTCTTAAGTATGTAACGCCTTTTGGCACCGGTAACCATTCCGGTTCAGGCTGGACTAATGCTTACTCTTTTAATGATATGAAGGGCAAATTGGTTTCAAATACTACTTACTATCTTGTTGATTCCACCTTCCTGGTTGATTCTTTAGTTATTACAAATCTTCATCATATCTCCTTTATTGGGAAAG
>DAOLIQ010000129.1:0-6481 GCA_035328465.1 Ignavibacteriaceae bacterium
TTTATAATGATAAAAATGAAAAGGTTGCAACGCTTCCTGCAGGTAAAAATAAAGGCATAAACCGTGTTAAGTGGTTTATCAGGCAAAAGCCGCCAAAAGTTAAAGCGTCACTTGGCACTTTGGGGAGAACTTTTTTTGGTCCAACATTTCCTCCCGGGAATTATACCATAAAAATTATTAAAGGTGATAAAACTTATTCCGGTAATATTAAATTGATCTATGATCCTGATTCACAGCATTCAATTGCCGATCTTGATTTACAATATCAAACTGCACTGAAAGCCTATAAACTGACTGAAGAATTGGGATTCCTCGATAAACAAACAACCGATCTTAAAGATAAATTGCAGAAGAAATCTGTCGAAATAAAAAATGATGAACCGCTGATAAATTCAATCAATGAACTTTCGGCTAAACTCGAAACTCTCCATAAAGAATTAGTTTCAACAAACCCAAGCAGACTTTCAGGAGAAGAAAGGTTGATGGAAAAAGTAACAGATATTTATGGGGCTATTATGGGATATCAAGGCAGACCAACTGAATCGCAGTTAAAAAGATTGACTTCGCTTGAAGTTGAAGTCTCTAATAAAAGAAATTACTTTGAGGAAATTTTTTCTTCGGAGTTAAATAAAATTAATGAAGAGTTGAAATCAAAAAGTCTATCAGTCATTTTGTTGATGACAAAAGAAGAATATTTGAAAGACAATTCTTACTGATAATTTTTAGAGCCATTCGAAATTTAATTTGTATTGACTTATAATATTTCGGATGGCTTTCTTATAAAAGATTAAAAGTCTTTTTATAGCTTCTAAGTTTTTTACCATCTATAATCGATATCTGCTCAGCCGCGTTTTTATTGAATTCAATTTCTCCCGAGCAGAAAATAAATATTTTATTTGGCGTATTATTTATTTGCCAAATTCCAGCTAAATATTTATCAATATTATCAGTAGTAACAAATTCGCTAAAAAAGATTATACAATTCAAAGTCAATTTATCCACACCGGAAAAATAATCGGCTTTAAGAATGAATTCATTTTTATTAACTCCCGATTCAATATTTAAATTTTCAAAACCTATTTTTCGAAGGAATTGATTGATGAGCGAAATAAAATACTCCAGTGTCCATGATTCAAATTTAACTTCACTTTCTTCAGATGCAGGAAAAGTATTTTGAACATCAATAATCTCAAGCCAATCTGCTTCGTTCAATAACCTCGAGTAGTTATCAGCTTGTAAGGATTCAAACAAATTTTTATCAAGCAGAAACTTTTCCATCAGTTTGCTTTGGATAGTTTCGTCTATGGTGTTCCGAATCTGATAACTAATTATTTCAATTTGACCGGATAAATTATTTGAGAATGTATCTTCAAGATGCCAGTTATTAATCGGGTTCCACCAATTGTCAAAAAGAATAATTGAAGGCAGATTCTCACCTGAAATTTTTAATTTCGACAACCTGCCATTAAATATCAATGCATTCGTTCTACTGTTCATAAAATTTTCAAAATCTGTATCAGTCAAATTATTTTTCGACGTTCTAAAAGAAATTGAATGATTTTTCAAAACGGGCTCAAGTATTTTTATTCCAAGATTATCATACTGCGAACTAACAATAACTTTTCTTCCGGATGCAAGAATAATTTGAATATGTTGAATGAGAAGGTTTGCTTTGGAACTTGATTTATTCACCGAGGAAAAATTGCACGCTTGTTTCAACTTATGAATTTGCGTAAATATATTTGACTGAAATCGGAATGGATTCCCTTCCTTCACAATCATCGTCATTTCCTTTTTGGCTGATGCTAAGGCTTCTTCATATTCTGTCCGTTGTAAATTTTCTAAATTCAGCCATTGATCTTTGATTTGATTTTTTCTCCTATTAACATTTTCAATTGAATAATTAGAAATACTGATATTTGAATCTTCCGAGGTCACTTTCTGCAATTCTTTAGATAAATATTCTTGAGAGCCTGTTGAAGTAAACCAAATAAAACGATTCCTGCATCTATATATTTTCCTAATCAGACTGAAATGCTTTTCCAATTCAAGTTGAAATTCATCACAGATCATCAGATCAAAAAAATTGCAAAAATCATCATTGACTAAGTTTTCCGTTAAAGCATTTGAAAGGATTTCATAGGAAGTAATTAGAACGTCGGAAGTGCAATCGGATATCTCATTGAAAAATGATGAGCCATTCATCACAACTCTTATCTTATCAAAATTTAAAGCTTTGAGATTTTCAACCCATCCTTCCGGAGAATTAACAAGCGACCTTTCACCAATTCCTTGAAATTCATTTAAGCCGCAAATTATCAAGATAGAATTTATTTTGGATTTTTCTCTCTGGTTTCCCAATCTGTTAACGATGTTAGAATATTTCTCAGATAAAAATTCACCACACAAAAGTTCCTTATTAAAACTTTTAACTAAAACTTCTATTTCGGGCGTGACTTCTTCTTCAGCTTTCCTTTCAAAATAATTTTCAATTGGTATTTCATTAATGATTTCCTGAGTTTGAAGAATATCCTTATAAACTTGAAAATCATTATCCGAGACGGTGCAACTATCTAACATATCGAATTTGGAGCTGAAAATTTTCTGCGATTCAATTGTAATTGATTCGTAATTTTTCTGTAGAGACATATTAATAGGTGATAAAAATTTTAAAATTTTTAGATTTTGGGGAATCAGATAAGCAGGTATAGCTCGAATCGTAGTCCCGTTCAAAATAGTTGGGTTTATCTTGAAATACTTTTGAGCTTTCTTATTTAGGTTGAATTTTACGCTAAAAATTTTTTTAGAGAAATTATTTTCTTTTTCACTTAGTAGTTCTATTTGAATAATACTTGCATTTAACGTGTTCAATTTGTCATAAACTTCCGGTAATGATAGATTAAATTCATAAATCTTATTAATACTATTTTCAATTTTAGTGTTTGCAAAAAGTTGTGTGCAGGTAAGAAATTTTAGATGTAGTGATTGGTCCGTAATTTCATTAAAAAAATCTCCGAATTCAAAATTGAACTTTTTGCTGAGTTGTTTGAAAATTTTAAATCTGAATATAGATACTACAGGACTTTTAAAATTGATAGTGCCAAGGTTAGAAAAATATTTTGGTGCCAGTATCGAAAATAGGTAGTCTCTTTGATCAGGTGTATCAAATGTGTTTAGAGGAATTTTTGGGAGTAATCTTGCAGTAGAAGGTTGGGGGAAAAATACTTTTTCATTATCAGGAATTTTTAGCCATTTATGCCAGGCATAATCCTCGGCAGTTGAAATTTCAGCAACAGTCGAAGCAACCTTCGTCCGTACTAATCGAAGCATTATTATTCGTTAGTTTTTTGAAGCTGAACCTGTTCGCAAGCAAGTTTAAGCCGCTCGAATGGTTCGATAATATTTCGCTTTGAAGAAATTTCGGACAACATTTCTTTAATTTCCGGCAGTTCAGACTGAAATTTTTTACCGCTTTCGATACAGACCTCACCGCCGTTCCAAGGTGCTGGAATTTCTTCTGAAACTGAATTATTATTTTTCTTTTCTGATTTTTCAAATATTCTGACAACTCTTACATTTTGTTTTTCATTTGCACCAAGAAAAAGTGGATCGCGGACCAGGATCAAATCAACTTCTCCGCTTAGTGCATTGATCAATGGAACAGAAATTAACTCAACTTGAATATGCTCGAGAAGCACATCGCCGTATAAAGTTTTTTGAAAATTAGTTGGTTTAATTGGAGCTGTCACTCGAAATTCCAATGGTTTTGTATCTATATCTGTTACTAAAATTGCCCCCATCAATCCAGACTTGGTGTCTGAAGCATAACTTTCTAAAAAGCCAATTTTATTTACTTGCATAGCTGTCTTTCAGTTCAATTTTATATTTATCGCGTTCAGATTCTTTAGTTGTAACGTCATTTCTTACATTTATTGTACCAGAGATTTGATTAATAAAACAAAGAACTAACTTTTAATTCTCCTTGATTTTCGAACCTTTTGTTCACACATGAAATAGCTGTTACAAAATAACATGGTAATTAATGCCGATATTCTCCAAAATTTACATGCTTAATTATAACTGTTCAATAAGTCTTTTGTACTAATAAAAATAATGTTATTAGCTAATAAAATATTTTGATAATTAAAATTTATAGTACTATTTTTATGTAGATTAAATCTTAATAGTATGCAATGCAGAAAAAATATATGAGAAAAACAGCCTCACAATTAAACTTCGGGGAAACTGCAACAATCAGTGAAATAGATACATCCAATCCTTCATTCAGAAGAATCATTGAAATTGGATTTACACCCGGACAGGAAATTGAATTAATTAATAAATCATTTTTTAATGATCCGCTTGCGTTTTCAATAAGAGGAACACTGGTTGCAATCCGTCGAAATGAAGCAGACTGTATTATCGTTTCCTAATGTTTCAAAGTAAATTACACATCCCCCTTATCGCATTGGTGGGCCCGCCTAATTCTGGTAAAACTACCCTCTTCAATTATCTCAGCGGGAAGAATCATAAAACTGTAAATTACCCTGGTTCAACTGTTGAATACAATTCTTCAATTTTACAAAATAAATTTGGATTAAAGGCAGAACTGCTTGACTCTCCTGGGATGGTTAGTCTTATTCCAAATTCTCCGGACGAATCAATTGCAATTGAAGCGCTCTACGATCACCCCGAATTTGGGGCGCCATCTATTGTCATAGTAACAGCTGATTCAAATCAGCTTACACGACATTTAATTCTCTGCAAACAAGTTATTCAAAGCGGCTTTAGAACCATTTTAGTTTTAACAATGTTAGATTTATTGAATAAACGCGGATACGATATTGATGAAGTAAAATTAGGATCGGAATTAAAATGCGATGTTGTAAAAATCGATGGAAGAAAAGGTACTGGCATTCCAAAATTAATTAATATCATCAAAACTAATCTTGACATTATTAAACCGGATAGCAAAAGAAAAATTGAAAAATTTGAAATTCCAGCCGATAAAAATTATTTACTAAAATCTTTTGCTGAGATTGAACAAATTGAAGATAATGTTCTAATAACTAACGAACAAAACAATAAACAAAGTAACATAGAAAAAGCAAATAATGAACTTGTTGTACTTAACAGTGTGAAAAAATTTCCCCACAAAATAGATGAAACTACACTGAAAATTGACCAGTACCTCCTGCATAAATATTGGGGATTATTTTACTTCTTTCTAATAATGTCTTTGACCTTTACTTCGATTTTCTGGTTTGCTCAACCATTAATGAATCTTGTGGATAGCTTCTTCGGTTACGCTTCGGAAGCAGTTTTTCTAACGATGGGGTATACTTGGTACAGCGACTTAATTGCTAATGGATTAATTGCCGGGCTGGGCTCAGTTCTGGTTTTTGTTCCACAAATTATTATTCTATTTATGGTCCTGGGATTGCTGGAAGACACTGGATACCTTGCAAGGGGAGCAATGTTAATTGATAAACCACTTTCAAAAATTGGGCTGAACGGACGATCTTTTGTCCCGATGCTCTCAGGTTTTGCCTGTGCTATTCCGGCAATGCTTGCGACAAGAACTATTCCGAACAGGAGAGAGAGATTACTCACGATTTTTATTATTCCGTTAATGAGCTGCAGCGCCAGATTACCAGTCTATGCACTTTTGATAGCTTTTATAACCCCACCTGAAAAACCTTGGCTCGGTGGGATTATTCTATCCTCTATCTATATATTTAGTATTATTAGTTCAGTGGTTATTGCTGGATTAATAAATAAATTCAGGAAGAAAATTATTAATGCAGAGGACTCATCTTCATTTATTCTTGAATTACCCACTTACAGATTGCCTAAAGGGAAAGTGGTATTAAACAATACAATTATCAGCTCGAAACTTTATGTGCAAAGAGCAGGTCCGATCATAGTGGGTTTTTCTTTGATACTGTGGTTTTTGACATATTTTCCAAACACAAACCCCCACGTTCAGAGTGAAACTACATCAAAGATTCAGCTACATCAATTACAAAGTGCTGAACGACTATCTCACTCCTATGCATCAGAATTGGGAAAACTAATTCAGCCGATAATGACTCCGCTAGGAATGGATTGGAGAATTGGAGTTTCACTTGTAGCTGCATTTGCAGCAAGGGAGGTTTTTGTAAGCTCTCTTGCTTTGATTTTTAAAGTAACCGGAGATCAGGAAACTATTCAACAATCGATTCTTTCTGCAATGAGAAGTGCCGAAATAGAAAGCTCAGGCGAGAAACTATTTACTTTAGCTACAAGTATTGGGTTGATTGTTTTTTTTGTATTTGCTATGCAATGTATTTCGACTGTGGCTGTTTCCAAAAAAGAAACAGGCGGTTGGAGAATACCGATTTTACAAATATTAATTTTTACTTCAATAGCCTATGTTTTTACTTTTGCTGCGGTGAATGGATTACGACTGTTGGGTGTTGAATAATTATATTTTATAAGA
>DAOLIQ010000130.1:0-6317 GCA_035328465.1 Ignavibacteriaceae bacterium
ATAATTTTTTTTATTTAATTAAAAAGTAAGTAATCGTTTACTTATGGAGGAATAACAAATGAAAAATGAAAAAGTAAATATAGCAGCAGTTACTGACGACGGAGTAACAATAAGTCAGCATTTTGGCAGAGCAAAATATTACGAAGTGCTGTTTGTTGAAAACGGCAAAGTAGTCAAAAGAGAACGTCGTGAAAAATTAGGACATCATAGTTTTGCACAAGAAGAACATCATCATCAGTCCAATGAACAACATGGATTTGATGAATCATCTCATAATAAACATGTCAGTATGGCTGAAGCAATCAAGGATTGTCAAATATTGCTTGCAAGAGGAATGGGAAACGGTGCGTACCAAAGTATGCTGCAATTAAGTATCAAACCAGTTGTTACTGATATTAAAAATATTGATGAAGCTGTCCAGGCAGTCATCAATGATTCAATAGTAAATCATACAGAAAAATTACATTAACAATAAGGAGTTAAGACAATGTTTACAATACCAGAATGGACATTCGAATTTCACGGGCATCGCTGTCCTTTTATGCCAATCGGTTTTAGAATGGGAACTTTGGCAATGGAAAAATTAGGCGTTAAAAAAAGTTTAGATCATCAGATGCATGTTTTTTCTGAAATGGGTGTTGGGCATCCTCAAGGTTGTATGCAGGATGGAATTATGTCCGCAACCGGCGCTACTTTCGGTAAAGGGATGATAGATAGAATGAACTATGGAAAAGTTGCCGCAATCTTTTGGTATCCCGGTAAAAAGGATGCAGTAAGAATAGTTCTTAAGAATGAATTTCAGGATAAACTTTCTCCACACGAATTCTTTAAATATCGCAAACAAGGAATCGAACCATCGGAAATTCCCGAGAATGTAAGAAAAGATATTATTGATATCGTTTTAAATGCAACAAATGATGAACTATTTAATGTAACTGTGTTGAAAGATTTTAAATATACTCCGGTTAAAGGTTCATTCAATAAAGCAGAGTGCGAAAAATGCGGCGAGTATGTTTTTGAAAGATATTTGCGTGTTAAAGATGGAAAGAAAGTCTGTATTCCTTGTTCTGAAAGAACGAGTGAAGAGGTCACAATTCATTTACCAAATATTGGATAAAAAGAATGTCATTGCGAACGAGTCTTCGAGTGAAGCAATCTCCAAAAGTAAAATAGATTGCTTCACCCACTAAAGTGGGATTCGTAATGACAAAGAAAAATAAGAGAAAAAAAATATGTTATACCTAATTGTATCAATATTAATATTCATTGTATCGTTCGTCTTCGCAATGCTTGGTTTAGGCGGTGGAATGGTTTACGTGCCTATTCTTAAATGGGCTGGCTTCCCCATGAAAGAAGTTGCGATCCCACTTGGACTTTTGCTGAATGGATTGAATACATTACTAGCACTAATTCCATTTTCAAGAAAAAAATTAGTTGATTGGAAAGGCGGAGCTGCCATGGCAGTTGCTGCATTAATCTTTTCACCAATCGGGGCTTACACTTCTAAGTTTGTTCCGGAAAAACCATTGATGATTTTATTTGCCGTCGCTGTTATAGTTGCAGCAGTACGAACTCTTTGGGCATCAAATCAAAAAGAACCGGAAGAAGTAATGCCGCTTAAGAAAAGATCAATTATTGGAGCCGGAGTTGGTACATTTGCAGGCTTTGCTGGTGGATTACTCGGCATTGGCGGTGGGTTTATTATCGCGCCTATTCTAATGTGGATGGGTTATAAAACTAAAGAAGCCGCAGCAACTACTGCATTTGTTGTAACATTTTCCTCATTTAGTGGATATTTAGGACACGCAGCCGAAGGACAAATGAACTGGACTTTAACAATCTTAGTTGTTGTTGCAGTAATCATTGCTTCGCAGCTTGGTGCAATGTTTATGTCCGGCAAAGCAAAACCAAAAATGGTAAAACAGATTTATGCTGTTGTACTTTTAGGAATTGCAGTTAAAATGATTTGGGGTGTGCTGTGAAAACATTTCATTTAAATGTCATTGCGAGGAACGAAGCAATCTCTCCTAATAAAACAGCTTGCTTCACTCGAAGACTCGTTCGCAATGACATACGAAAGTTTATTACTATCATTTTTATGCTTTTCAGTTTTCCTATGTTTGCACAAAATGCTGAACCAAATTTGCACGGTTACATCCAAACAAGATTTACAACGAACTTTGAAAATACAAATGATTTTATGATCCGCAGAGCAAAACTTTGGATTGATGGAAATGCACCGGGCTTAGAAAATGTTTCTTATAAAATTCAGGCTGTATATCGTTCATTTAAAGACGAAGCAGTAATGCTACAAGATGCTTTTGCGGATATAAAGTTTAATGGAGTAGGCTTTTTACGCGCAGGTAGATTTGTTCCGGATTTTATGTTACAAAGAATGCAGCCCGATTATGAAATCCCAGTATTAGAAAGGGCTTTAGTAATAAATGGATTGGTACACAGTTCAAAAACTATGGCGCGACAGATTGGGGTTCAGTTTACCTATCAACCAAATTATTTTCCAATTCATTTTAGCTTTGGCGTGTTCAATGCAAACCTTGAAGAACCCGGAAAGAATAAAGACTTGAATTTACTTTACACATCACACGCACAATTAAATCTTATAAAGAAGGAAGATGCTTTACTGGAAGTTGGAGTTTCCTTAGCATATCGTTATGCAAATTCAATGACGATGAATACTATCTATGATGCAACTCAGTTAATAACCGGTAATGATTATCGTTTCGGTTTTGAATCTCAATTGACCTATAAAGATTTCGGTTTTCAATCAGAATATGTTCAGGCAAATATTAACAAGGATAAAGCCTGGGGTTATTATGGTTTGGCATCACTATATCTAATTTCTGATATACAAATAACTGGATTTATAGAAAAATATTCTGACCTTAATCCATCAACAACTGGAAATGAATGGTATGGAGCAGGTGTGAATTATTACTTTACAGATAAAACAAAACTGATGACAGATTTTAGGACACAATTTTCATCGGAAAAAAATAATTACTTAGGTGAAATACAATTTCAAATATTTTTTAATTAAATGAGTTTGTCATTCCTGCGGAAGCAGGAATTTATAAAATAGTGGAATGAATAACAGTCTGTACAAAATAAGTAAAATTTGTCAAGCTGAGCCTGTCGAAGTTTGGCATTAGTAATAAGAGTCACACTTCCACAAGCTCAGTGTGATAGGAAATATAACTTTTTTGGACAGCAACTTTTACAAAATTAGAATAAGAAACATAATTAACATAAAGTCATAACAAAATAAGGAAAAACAAAATGACAAATCCACAAGAATGGTTAGAGTTCGGACAGAAATTTCACGGACACAAATGCCCCGCAATGCCAATGGGCTTAAGAGTAGGCGCAGCCGCAATGAATAAACTCGGTGTTGATAGAGCACAAGACGGACAGATACTTGCGTTTGTTGATCTCGGTGAAGATCATTGCGCTACTTGCTATGCCGATGGACTGCAGGTAATAATGGGAACAACATTCGGTAAAGGCAACATCAAAAAAACACACAAAGGCAAATGGGCTGTTACAGTTGTAGATAAAGCAACAGGCAAAGCGGTTCGTGTAACGCCAACTGCTGAGGCAATGCTTGCAAATAAACAAACCGACTTTTTCAAAGAGTACAGAGAAAAAGGAATTCCAGCAAGTAAAGTTCCCGCGCAAGTTGTTGATCCATTGATTAATAAAGTAATGGCAGCGCCGGAACAAATGTTAGTAAAAATTTCTGATGTGTTTGATTACAAACTTGAGCCGCACAAAGACAGTTTTAATGGTTTCGTTTGCGAAGAATGCGGCGAGATGACTGTTGAAGGATACGGAAGAATAAAAGATGGCAAACACGTTTGTATAGATTGTGCTAAAAAATAATTGTATTTAGTCATTTAATAGAACGAAGCAGTCTCACCTTAATGATGGACTGCTTCAATTAATTTATTTATCAGTTAATTAAATAAAAATATGTCACACAATCATTCACATAATAGCGGTAGTGAAACTTCAGAGAAAAATCTGTTCATTACAATGGCTCTAAATTTTTTCATAACAATTGCAGAGGTCATCGGCGGTTTTATTTCCGGAAGCTTGTCGCTTATTTCTGATGCACTGCACAATTTCAGTGATGGCATTGCAATCATCATCACTTACATAGCAATGCGCTTAAGTAAAAAACCCAAAACTTTCAAATACACTTTTGGTTTAAAAAGAGCTGAGATTATTGCGGCAATCATAAATGCAAGCACACTAATAATAATCAGTTTCTTTTTAATGAAGGAAGCCATCGAAAGATTCTATAATCCTTCTCCAATCACCGGAAGTTTAATGTTGATTGTTGCTGCTTTAGGTTTGATTGCAAACATTGCAGGAACGTTGCTTTTGAAAAAAGGTTCTGAAGGTAATCTTAATATCCGCGCTGCATATTTTCATTTGTTAAGCGATGCGGTTTCAAGTCTTGCCGTTATAATTGGTGCGGTGTTTATAATTTTTTATAAGATTTACTGGATCGATCCTTTATTAACAATTCTTATTTCTGTTTACATATTAAAAGAAACTTATGAGATAGTTAAAGAAGCTCTTGATGTGATTATGATGTCTTCGCCGGAAGGAATTGATTTAAATGAATTGAAGCTTTTAGTTGAATCGATAAACGGTGTAAAAAATATTCATCATATTCACTTATGGAAATTAAACGATAACGACACACACTTTGAAGCCCACATTGAAGTTGAAGACATGGTAGTTAGTAAAACTGCAGAAATTCAGAAATTGATTGAGCACGAATTACATGATCGATATGAAATAAATCACACCACTCTGCAGTTTGAATGTGATAAATGTTCAACTAAAAGCATAGTATAAAATCAATTTTAATATTTATTCATTCTTAGTATATTTCGGTAGTTAACGAAATATAATTTATGCAAGACGCAACAAATATCTTTAAAACTCTCTCAGATAAAAACCGACTTAGAATACTTAAAATGCTCCAATCAAAACCTCTTTGTGGATGTGAAATTGTAAGTATTTTAAATTTATCTGCCTCCACAGTATCTCAACATTTAACTATACTTAAAGAAAACGGCTTTATTATTGAGCAGAAGGACAGCAAATGGACTAACTATTCGGTAAACCATAACCCGGCAGATAAAAGAGTTCTAGCCATTTTGACTTCATTGGATTTTTGGATTGGTGATCTTGAAAAAGTCGATGAAGATAAAAAGAAACTTAAAACCGTTGATAGATTTACTTTAAAAAATAATTAACTATGATTAATAATCATTTCGTCAAGTACCGAACTTGGTAGTAGGAGTCTTCTTTATGAATGGAAAAACCCCAATGGAACTTTTAAAACATTTTGCTCCTGAGTTTGCACAGAACCAAATGGAAGAAAAATCTCTCATCTTTGAGAATGAAAAGTATAAGAAAGTACCGAATAAGTATAAAATGCTTGTTGGAATAGGAGTTGCGGCGGCTTTGGGAAGTGACACTTGCACACAAATGTGGACTAAAATGGCTAAACAAAATGGCGTTACAAACGAAGAGATTGTTGAAGCAATTAATGTTGCCCGTTATATGAAACAGGCAACTGTAAATGATACTGCAGCGAATTCACTGAGATTATTATTGGAAGACAAATGAAAGTAAAACTTGAATTTCAATATTTCGAAGGATGTCCAAATCATAAGAAATTGAGTGATAATCTTCAGGAGGCAATTAAAGATTTGGAAGATAAAATAGAATTAAAAAAAGTGTTGGTAGAGGTAGAAGAAAAAGCAAAACAAATAGGGTTTCGTGGTTCGCCAACATTATTAATTGATGGAGAAGATATTGAAGGAATTCCAGCACCAGTAGATCCAAATCCTAGTTGCCGATTTTATTCTAATGGAATACCAAAAGCAGACGAAATAAGAAAAATGATTTTTCATAAAATTAGTAAGGAGAAATAATGGTTTCAGTAAAGATACTTGGAACTGGCTGTAAAAAGTGTCAGACTCTGGAAGCAAAAGTCAGGGATTTAGTTTCAACTAACCATATTGATGCAGCGGTAGAAAAAGTAACAGATATCCAGGAAATGGTCAACTATGGAATAATGATGACACCAGGGCTTATTATTAACGAAAAAGTAAAAAGTTTTGGAATTATACCTAAAGATGATCAGATAATTAACTGGTTAAAGGAGGTTTAAATGAAATACTTATCTGTTATAGGTTTGTTGGCGGTTGCTATTATATATTTTTCATTTACTACAGTTGGAAATAATAAACTCAGCAGCGGTGAAAATATAATTA
>DAOLIQ010000131.1:0-6304 GCA_035328465.1 Ignavibacteriaceae bacterium
ATAACCCTATACCACGGGTTGATCTTATGAACTCTGCTAGTTTGAAAAAAATCTCTATAAACCAAGGAGGACATCAAATAAGTCAGGAATTCGAGTATGGATATTTCGTAAAAAAGGATATAAAAAATGAAAATGACCAACTTTCTGATCTGGAAAAAAAGTATGCTAGACTTTGTTTAAAATCAATTGAACAAAAAGGTGAAAACTCAAGTAGTGGGGGGAAATATGCATTTAATTATTTTACAGGAGTTGGTAGTACTTATCCCAATGATAATATTCCTCCGAGGCTTTCAATACCAACAGATATTTATGGTTATTATAATTATCACTATATAAATGAATATGATCCAAGCGAGTTGGACCCGAATTATATTTATCCCAATTATAACATCCTGCTTAATTTTCTTGACTTCTCTAGTTCCATAGGCGGTAGACAAAGGAATCAGTATAATCCTTTATACAAAAATGGATTAATTCAGAAAATCACAAATCCATATAAAGGGACTATTGAGTTTGAGTATGAACCAAATTTAAAGTTCGATGATAGTCAAGCAAGCAATAATCCTTATTATGGGGGAGCAAGAGTAGCAAAAACGATTCAGTTTGATGGCCTCAATCATTCCAATGACATTATAAACGAATTTAAATATATTAAACCAGATGGAAGCTGTTCTATTTGGGGTAATGACCAAGCAAATGCCAATTATTTTAATATACTTACTAGACAATATAAATCTCCCGTCTCAATCAAAGCCGGGAAGATGGCAAAGGAATTTGCAATTGGATTAGCGATAGCAATAGCGCTTAAAACTAATTCGGGTAATCAAAGTGTGAGTTCCTATGGCGAAACTGCAGGGGATTATTATGCCAGTTATGTATGGGGGGTTATGATTAATATAATAGTGAGTGAATTAGGATATATGTTCTCGCCTGATTATACCACGATTGGATTTACAAATGGCACTTATTTTCCAAACTCATTTAAAAATCCTTTACCACAGCAATTTTCGAGAGTTGAGATCATTAAGAGATCTGCGACTTTGAATTCTGGTAAAACTATTTATGAATTTACTTCAGACCAGGATTACCCAATTGAAACTCCGGTATATAGTTTCCCGTTTTCCAATGATTACAGGAGTTTTAATCAGGCTTATGGATTAACCAAAAAAGTAACGATTTTAAATTCTGCGAACAATAAAGTAAAGGAAATTGAAAATTCTTATGATTATAAAAAAAATATAATTACACAAACGAATTTTGCTTCTCAGGGCTGGGCAACTTTAACCAATTATACCGCGAGGTATCTCGACGGAATATTAAACATAAATACTATCCCAAATGATGCTGTTACCAGGAAAATCTATTATCCAGTAACAGGAAGGGTGGAACTCATAAGAACAGTTGAAAAACTATATAACAATAACGGTACCCCGATCGCAAGTACTACAGACTATTATTATAATTCAACCAACTACCAGCTTGCAAAAACAGAAACAACAGACAGTAAGGGCGGCGTGATTAAAAAACTGAAATATTTTCCCACAGACTATAATTTATCAAATCTGCCAATAATGCAGGGATTGGTAAATAACAATATTATAAATGTGCCAGTTTCTGATGAAGTCTGGATTTCGAAACAGATAGGAACATCTGAAATGATCTCATGTTCAACAACTGAATTTGGGATTACTTTGAATGGGGATTATAAACCAATTAAGGAATATGGATTGCAAACAGATAGGCCGGTTGCACTGAGTGTTATTGGAAATTTTGATCCTAATCAATTGATTCGAAATAGTAGCTTAATAGTTCCGCAATCGGAAACAGTCTATAATTCGGTCGGCAATCCATCTGTGTTGAAAGATATGAAAGGATTAAGAAACACTGCAACATTATACAGTTATGCTAACCGATATCCAGTTGCATCAGTAACAAATGCAACAACTTCTGAAGTGGCCTATACCTCTTTCGAAGCTTTTGAACAAGGATTTGTCCATGACAATAACTGGGACATTAGTAATGTTGATGTAGGAACAGGTGTTACCCCAACTGGAAACAAATATTGCCTTCTAAAAGCTTCTCCTGTTTCATCTTTGATAACTACAAATATTTCTATTAACCAGGAATATAAATTGAGCTTTTGGGCTACTTCAGCAACATTTTCTGTTAATTCAGGGGCTTTACCAACTGTTACAGGGCCGACAATTGATGGCTGGACTTACTATGAATTTAAAATACCTCCATCTTCTTCAGGTCCAAATATTACAGGGAATAATTGTAAGATTGATGAATTGAGACTTTATCCTAAAAAATCAAGTATGATTACCTCAGCTTATGAAATCGGTATCGGAATAATATCGGAGTGTGACATTAATAACCGAATTACTTATTATGAATATGATGGATTAAGACGAGTTAGCAAGGTTCTCGATGAACGTCATAATATTATTAAAACTTACGAGTATCATTTTAAAAATTAACCGACCCAAAATAATCAGACAATGGCAAAACGAATAATATTGGCAGCTATTATTTTGATCAGTTGCAGTTTTCATAGCTACTCGCAGATGATAACTATCCAGAATATTAATCATACACCAATTGAGGGAGAGATTGCGCAATACAAAATAATCTATAACAATTTGCCCACTCCTCATAAGCTGAGGGCGGCTGTTGTTAATGGAACGGTTATCAGCGAAAATCTAGAGCCAAATCAGCAGAATGAGGGATTTATCCAGGTGCAATGGTATTGTAATGAAGTAAGCGGCAGCATTACCATTACAGAACAAATTACACCCGCTTCGGCAACCCTGAACACCACTATCTTGACTTATGTAAATGACCCGACCTACTGTAACACATCCACTCCGGCAAAACAAAATTTGGTTTTTGGAGAAACACCTTCCGTAATAAATATTCAGACCTGTGGACTCGGATGCACAACTAATGATGTGCTTTATCAATATCAATGGGAAGTAGGTGATGTTCCTGTTGGAACATTTCCACAGGTTCCGGCGAGTTGGGCCAATATTCCCTCAGCAATCGGCATTAATTATCTTCCACCAAACTATAATGTAGAATGTATCAAAGCCTACAGGAGGAAAACAACCGTTACATACCAGGGTACGTCCTATGTCTTTTATACTTCAGTTGCTGTTGTAAGTACGTTTAATACACTTAATGCGGGCATATTAACGGGGGCAACTGTCTTTAATAATGGTGTCCCTGTTATTAATCAAACCCTTGCAACAGGTGGACGTTGTGATGGATTTAACTATGTCTACACCTGGGAACTTTCTTTAAATGGGGGGAACTGGACAGTAATTGGAACAGGAGTCAACTATCCTGGTACACAGATACCTGGCTACTGTTACATAAGAAGAAGAGTTGACTGCAATAATGAAACACTCTACACTAATGCACTGACAATAAATCCTCCCATACTGTATCCAGGTACAATTACTGGTGGAGGAACTTACACATTTAATACGGTGCCAGTTGTAACACAAACACCTGCTTCCGGTGGCGCCTGCAGCACTCCAGACTATATCTACACTTGGGAGCGTTCTGTTAACAACGGTGCCTGGGTAACATTTGGAACAGGCCTTAGTTATCCTTCTAATGCTGGTGTAATAGCCACTTGCAAAGTTCGTCGTAAAGTTCATTGTGTATATGAAGACGCATATACAAATGAAATTAACTTTACAATGTCTCCTTACACATCGCCTAATACTGAAAACCTCAATTATGTAAGGGTTAATGATATAGTAATTCCTGCCGTGCAGTCCTGGGAGCAGGCCGATGCTTTACCAACCGGAGACAAACTGCAAACAACCAATTACCTGGATGGATTTGGACGGACCATTCAAACAGTAGTAAAACAGGGTAGTCTGAAACAATCTTCGACAAACCTTGATCCGGATATTCTAAGCAATTATCAGGATATGGTAACTCATGTACAATACGATGGATTGGGAAGAGCAGATAAAGGCTTTTTACCTTATGCAACTGAAACCAACCTTGGATTTTACAAAACAAATGCTGCCATAGAACAACAAAGTTTCACGAACCAAAAATATGGAGAACCGGCCGGTAGTATTTACACTTATTCTCAATCGATCTATGATGGATCGCCTCTAAACCGTGTCATTAATCAAAAATTGCCGGGATATTACTGGAACAGCAACCCGAGTTACAAGGGAATATCCAGTGATTACGACTTTAATACACTGGCAGAAAATATCCGGATATGGGATATCGGGTATAACTCCGGGGATTATCCAACAAGCCCTGGAACTTATGGCGATAATAAGTTGATAAAGAACATCACTAAAGACGAAAAGGATAAACTGATTGTGGAGTATAAGGATCTTAGCGGTAATGTAATTCTTAAGAAAGTACAGGAAGATAATAACGCTGCGATCAACAGTTACCAGGGCTGGTTGTGTACGTACTATGTGTACGATGATTTTGGAAGGCTGCGGTATACCATAACTCCCAAAGCTGTGGCAGCTATGCTCACGGCACAAAATTGGGATGTGAGCTCTTTAAAAGAAGGTTTATGTTTCTACCAGGAATACGATAATAGAGGAAGGGTAGTTGTTAAACATTCACCCGATGGAGGTGAAGTATGGCTGGTTTATGATAAAAGAGATCGTCTTGTATTTAGCCAGGACGAGAATCAGCGGCACAGAACACCGTCAAAACCCAATCAGTGGTCATTCTCTTTATATGATGAAAACGACAGGGCTCTTGCTACCGGGTTGGTTGATGATAATACAGGTTATAGCCGGCAGTATATGCAACAAAATTATGTTGACCTGATCAGTCTGCAGAATCAACAAGTGAGCGTCTTTACTGGCAATTATGAGAATATAACTGCCCATGCTCCAGTTGTTGGTGGCTTTATAGGTAGTTTGTTTCCAACCTTTATTACGAATTCATTGAATTATTACGATGAGTATAAGTCATCTATCAACCCTTTTGTTGCACTTTCTGCCAACGATTTTGCTCCAAACAACAATCAATACACAGAATTGCCAACCAAATCCCTGCGCACCGGGGGAATGGTTACCACGTCTAAAATCCGGAAGCTAGATCAAAATTATGATGACGGCGTGATCACAAATGATGAATTCCTTATTTCTACAACTTATATCGATGAAAAGGGAAGGGTAATTCAGACACATAATATGAATGTAAAAGGAGGTACAGATGTTGTGTCAATGCAGTACGACTTTTCTGGAAAACTACTGAGTACAAAGGCCAAGCACAATTTCCCCACTAATCCATTCAATGATCTCCTGATCATCACCAAAAATGAATACGATTTATTAGGCCGTGCAAAGAAGTTGCAGAAACTATACACGAAGACAAGTGCGGATATTGCCGACTTAAATAAGTACAAGACCTTAAGCGAGTTTGTGCTTGATGAATTCGGAAGAATAAAAACGAAGAAGATCGGAAATGACCCGGCAAGTCCGGGTAATCCTTTGGAAATACAGGATTTCAGTTATAATATCCAGGGAAGCCTCACCGGTATCAATAAGGATTATGCGCTGTCGATGTCTAATAATACACAATGGGACAGACGCCTGGGCATGTACTTTGGCTATGAGAACGGAGATAATAAGTTTGCCGCCCCCCAGTGGAATGGAAATATCACAGGTGTCATATGGCGCAGCCAGGGAGATAATACGCCAAGGAAGTATAATTATGAATACGATAATTGTAATCGTTTTAAAGCAGCCAATTTTTCACAAAAAGATAAACCTTCAGATGCGGATAATAGCTGGAATACGAATAAAGTAGACTTGTCTGTTTTTGTAACATACAAAGATGCAAATGGCAATATCGGAACATTAAAACAAACCGGTATAATACCCGGCACAAACGGGGGTGTGCTAATCGATGACTTGGTTTATGATTACCAAAGCAACAGTAATAAGTTATTGAATATCGCCGACAATGCCTTTGCCGGGAGTCCGGTGCAGAATGGCAAACAGGGAGATTTTAAGAATTTCGGCCCCTCCACAGGCACACATTATGAATTTGACCATAATGGGAACCTACGGAATGACTTTAATAAAAACATAAGGGATATTTCGGTTGATGGAATAATAAGCAATTTCCTGGACCTGCCACAGCAGATCATCGTAAAGGATAAAAGCAAAACCGAGTATGTATATGATGCTGCAGGTAATAAACTGGCGAAAACAGTTACCCAATTGACTCCAAATCCGCCGGCACCCAAAACCACCTATTACATAGGCGGGTTCGTTTATGAAACGTCGGCCAGTTCCGG
>DAOLIQ010000132.1:0-6021 GCA_035328465.1 Ignavibacteriaceae bacterium
AAATTACTCATTTTGTTCGTGATGCTAACGGAAATGTTGTTGAATACAGGAATGTAGCGCGTAATATTAACGATCGCAAGCAGGCAGAATCAAAACTCCAAAATGAACGATTACTGCTGCGTACACTTATTGATAATATTCCGGATTCAATTTATTTGAAAGACTTAGCCCTCCGTAAGACACTCGCCAACTCCACTGAAGTCCGTTACGCTGGAGCCAAATCTGAGGCTGAAGTTTTAGGTAAGACTGATTTTGAGGTTTATCCAAAAGAACTTGCAGAAAGGTTTTTTGCTGACGACCAATCGGTGATACAAACTGGTAAGGCAGTGCTTAATAGGGAAGAATTTATACTTGACGAGAAAGAACAGAAACGGTGGCTGCTCTCCTCTAAAATACCATTGAGAGATAGAGATGGTCGGATTATTGGTCTGGTAGGTATCGGACGTGACATCTCCGAACGCAAACAGGTCGAAGAAGAACTACGCAAAAGCCGTGAAGAGTTACTTAAATTTTTTGAGGATGACATTTCCGCTGATTTTATTACTACTCCTTCAGGAAAACTATTGCAATGCAACAAAACATTTTTGGAATTATTTGGTTTTAAATCCAAAGAAGAAGCTCTTGCATTCCCAATTGAAAAATTATATCAGGCTCCATCTGATAGAAACCGGTTTATTGAACTTATTAAAAAGAATAAAAAAATTGAAAACTTTGAAGGTGAGCTGCTATCACTTGATGGCAAAATTATTTATACGATACAAAACGCTTTTGCTGAGTTTGATGATGCGGGTGAATTGATTCAGATAAGAGTATACATTCTCAATATCACAAAAAGAAAGAAAGCAGAAGAAGAACTAAAAAAACTTTCAAGAGTAGTCGAGCAAAGTCCGGCTTCGGTTGTTATAACAAATCAGGATGGCGATATAGAATATGTAAATGATAAGTTTTGTAAGGTAACAGGTTATTCTAAGGAAGAAGTGTTCGGTAAAAATCCACGTATTTTAAAGTCCAATCATCACGATAAAAATTTCTATGCAGATTTTTGGAGCAGACTTTTATCCGGTAAAGATTGGAAAGGGGAGATGTTGAACAAAAAGAAAAATGGAGAGTTATTTTGGGAGTCTGTGCTTCTCTCGCCATTGCTGAACAAGGAAGGAGACATAACTAATTTTGTTGCTGTAAAAGAAGACATAACAGAGCGCAAGAAAAGAGAAGAAGAAATCGTTATGTTAGCTGATGCTCTCAAAAGCATCAGTGAGTGCGTAAGTATAACAGATAAAGAAGACAAAATTATTTTTGTTAATGATTCATTTGCAAAAACTTATGGCTACAGCCAATCTGAATTGATAGGAAAACATATCAGTAATTTTCGATCGCCAAACAATCCGCAAACATTAATTGATGAAATACTGCCCTCGACATTACGCGGCGGGTGGCAGGGTGAATTGTGGAATAAAAGAAAAGACGGAAGTGAGTTCCTTATTTATCTCTCTACAAAAATTATTAACAATAAGGAGGGTAAACTTATCGGGCTCATTGGAGTTGCATCGGATATTACGGAACGAAAGACTGCTGAGATGGAATTGATCAAAGCTAAAGAATTAGCCAATCAATCAAATAGACTAAAAGATGCTTTTATTGCCAATATGTCCCACGAAATCAGAACTCCGCTGAATGGAATTTTAGGATTATCGGAAATAATAAAGGATATGTATGCCGAGCATATTAAAGAGGAAGATAAAGAATTATTTGCAGGCATTGAGCATTCAAGTAAGAGAATAATAAGAACGATTGACATGATTTTAAATTATTCCCGCATCCAAACCGGGGATTTTCCTGTAGCGCATAGAAAAATTGAACTTTCTTCGATATGTGAAAATTTAGTTAAAGAATTTTTCAATTCCGCAAAAAGTAAATCGCTTAAATTTTCCTTCGAAAACAGTTGCAGTAAATCAACTTCAATATTCGCCGATGAATATTCCGTAACACATGCAATTTCCAATTTGATAGATAATGCAATTAAATATACCAATAATGGTTTTGTTGATGTTTGTCTTTACAACGGAAAAGATGATGATATTATGCTTGATGTAAAAGACAGCGGGATTGGAATAAGCGAGGGTTATATTCAGCACATCTTCGAACCATATCAGCAGGAGCAAATGGGTTACGGTCGCGCTTATGAAGGAGTTGGGCTTGGGCTTCCAATGGTAAAGAAATTTTTACTCCTGAACAATGCAAGTATTGCAGTGAAAAGCACAAAAGCAAAAGGGACAATCTTTACAGTCAATTTCGGAAAGTCCATCTACCCGGCTGAAGAAAAAATGACCGGAGAAAAAATCATAAAAAATATTTCTATATCAGAAAGAAAAAACTTGCCTTTAGTTCTGATTGTCGAAGATGATAAAATAAATCAATCAACAATTGAAAGATTCATTGAAAAGAATTTTCGGGCAATCAGCACTGATTCTTCCGATGAAGCAATTGAATTACTTAAGAATAATAAAGTTGATATTATCCTGATGGATATTTCAATTAAAGGAAGTATGAATGGATTGGAATTAACAAAAGAGTTAAAAGCATCCAAAGAATACCCCGGGATACCGGTGATTGCAATAACAGCCCACGCATTTGAAAGCGACAGACTAAATGCTATGAAAGCCGGCTGTGATGAATATTTATCAAAACCTTTTTCAAGAAATTCACTGCTTGATACAATTGGGAAGTTCGTTTTATAAAGATATTAATTTAATTTTTTATAGGAGAGTTTTAGTATGGCAGATTCAAATATTCAATCAAAAAAAATCCTTATTGTCGAAGACAATGAAGTAAACAGCAAAATAATGGAATTTCAGCTTAGTAAATATTATTTGATTGATATCGCCAAAAATGGAGATGAGGCTATCGAATTGTTCTCGAAAAATGATTATAATCTTATACTCATGGACATAAATCTCGGTGCCGGACTAAACGGGATCGAGGTTATGAAAATAATCCGTGAATCAGATAAAGGTACAAATACCCCGGTCATTGCAATCACTGCCTATGCTAATTTCGGCAACAAAGAATCTTTTCTAAATGCTGGCTTTGATAACTACATATTAAAGCCGTATCATTCGGATGATCTGTTAAGATGTGTAATGGATACTATAAATATTTATAGTGATTAATCCATCCTACTATGACTATGCATTTTTTAATAGATTAATATCCAGCTTTTTCATGCTCATCAGAGCTTTTATTACTCCCGGTGCTTTTTCCGGGTCGATCATTAATTTGGGAAGTATAGCTGGGATGATTTGCCACGAAACGCCGAATTTATCTTTCAGCCATCCGCACATACTTTCTTCTCCCCCATCCGTTAGTAATTC
This sequence comes from Ignavibacteriaceae bacterium, assembly GCA_035328465.1. GTDB lineage: Bacteria > Bacteroidota > Ignavibacteria > Ignavibacteriales > Ignavibacteriaceae > JADJEI01. The sequence continues at coordinate 3,372 of DAOLIQ010000132.1, forward strand.
CCAGTATTCATCAATCTCATCCTGCGTATCACATTCAACAACAAAGGAAACAGCTTCGTTGAAGTAAAAATCATGATCTCCGGGACCATCCATAGCAATAATGTTGTACCCATTCAATTTAAATTCTGAAAACATCACCTTGCCGGCATTAGCATCTTCCGGCGGATAATGGATCATCACATCTATCGAGGAATTATCAAAAACAGCACTGTAATAATTTACAGCCCTCTCCGCACTTCCAAACAGATCGTTTGTGAACAATATAGATGGAGATATTTTTAGATTAGTATCTTCATTACTTGAAACAGACAACTGCCATGTTACACCAAACTTATCCTGAAGCCAGCCGTATCTCTCACTCCAGGGATATTCATCAATAGGCATTAATGCTTTACCCCCATCAATTAGTCTATCCCACATCCTATTGGTTTCATTTATTGATCCGCAAATGACAAAAAAAGAAATGGATGGATTAATCTCAAACATTGGTCCGCCGTTAAGTCCCATAAATTTTGTTCCGTTTAATTCAAAAGTAACAACCACCTGATTTTCAGAAGTTATTTTGGAATTATTGAAGATGGAGCAGTAAAATTCTGCTGCGGCATTGGCTTGTCCATCAAACCATAAGCAAGGATAAATTTGATTTGTCATTTTATGTTCCTTTAATTTAATATCATTCATTAGTAACCTGACTTACGCAAAAAAGCGGCAATTTTTTCAAGGGAAATTGAATGTCATTTTATCCTGCTGACCATTCTGCGTGACAGTAACTTGATAAAATGCTCTGTGAAAAACGATTCAAATCTTGAAGCAGATATTTTTTACCTTAGATTATATTATATTTTTTTAAAATAGTATTTCTTACAACAGCAATTCTTCAGTTAATTAAATCTACATCAATAAAATTAAAAACTCAATAGTGTGCTTAATTTATTTTTTAAAATAAAATTTATACTGAAATCCATAGAGGAAAAACAGAACTGTACAGCATTAGAATTATCAACACAAACATTTCCATTCCAAAAGGAGTCTCTCAAAAAAAACTACTAAAAAGGCGATCACTTTATAGCTGATCGCCTTTTAGATTTGGATACGTATCATAATATGTTCTTTTATTCCCTGTTTTTTGGAGGGTGGGAGGAAGTGCTGTTGTTTATTACCCTACCGTTATACTTGCTATATCTGACTGCTGACCGACTTCAGCATCCTTGTAAACAAGTCTGCCGAAGTATTCACGCTTTTCCGGCGCACCATTAAGGTTGGGGCGTGCGTCCTTAAAGCTGGTTAACATTACAGTTGCAAGCAATGTGAAGGTAGTCTCATCACCGCGTTTGCTGTAGATATTTATTGCAGCAACAGATCCTTTTTTCCAGGTAATCCTGATTGATCCGTCAGCATTCTTAAAAAGCTTAAGAAATGGTTTCAGTTCGTCAAGATTTAATGGAACATCTATGGATTCTATTCCCAGGTCCTGACCAATCTGCAGGGTGTAGTTTGCACTGCTTTTGATCTTTTTGACAAGAGATCTTAAAGCCCCGGGGTTTGAAACTTCTGCTTTCTTTTTAGCTTTGTTATCCTGCACGGCAGCATGATAAGAGGCTTCGGCAGATACCTGCGCAGCGAAAGCAGTGCGGTGAGTGGTGATAGCTGCAGTAATTGCTGCTACTTCGGCAGCTGTTACTGATACCTGTGCATTATACAAAGGCAGCTTTGTTGCGAAATTTTCTTCCCATGTGTCAAACTGATCGTTTGATTGGGGAAGATAGTCTTTTGACGACATAATGCGTCCTTTCAAATGATTAATAATAATTATTTAAATGATCCTGCGGCTGAGAAGAGTTAATTTTTTGATTTTCCCTTCTTGCCATCGGTCTGAAATTTATGTTTCAACCATTGTGCCAAAGTGATTATTGCAGATTAAGCATTGGTGTAAAAAGAAAATATTACCCTGCCGTACAATAAATGTTTGAAAATATGCAAAAAGAATAATTTCTCTAACAAATTAAATTCTTCAAATTCATAGGGGAAGTCCCGCATTCAAAAAAACACTCCCCGCATCCAACGAAGGGAGTTCCGCACGGAAAAAAATATTCCCCGCATTCAATGAAGGGAGTTCCGCACGGAATAAAACGTTCCCCGCATTCAACGAAGGGAGTTCCGCATATAAAAAAATGTACGTTTATTTCAATAAAAGGAATGTTTTAATAATATTTACAACTCCCCCATGCAAAAAAACGTACGCATCTCGTGATGATTAGAGCACCTGAATAAAAAGATGTATAATTATTACAAGTAAAATTTTCCTACTGGGAAATAATTACATAGCCGGGAGAAGGAATAACATTAATTAAGATGGACATCTTACGCATACTGCATTTTCAAATAACCCCGGAATTTAGAGGCTGTGTGACTATTCAATTTCAAGAATGAACCCGCCCTAAAAGCCTCTCTTAAAAAGAGAGGGACTTTGAAAATATGTTGTTTTAAGACCCTTCTCTTGCTAAGAGAAGGGGTTGGGGATGAGTTCCCTGTTTGACAAATAATTTTCACACAGACTCTTTATACCGGGGGATAAAATAAAACAAATGACCCGGGCTTAAGCCCGGCATTAGCACAGATAGCGGCTCAAGCCTAAATTTTCAGTGGTTGT
>DAOLIQ010000133.1:0-5966 GCA_035328465.1 Ignavibacteriaceae bacterium
GGTGGAAATATCGAATACGCACCAGAGGAGTTAAAGAAAAACGGAGCTGAAGTTATTCACTTTGCAACCGGAATGGTGGTTGGTTATCCTCCTTGTCCATATATAAAAGAATTTAAGAATTTTATTGAAACTAAATATGGATTAAAAGTAGTTGTTGGTACGCATCCGATTCCGGAAAAGTATTATCTAACACATACAAAATTAGAAACCTGGAACAGCGATGAATGGAACGAATTATTAAAACCAACACTTAAAGATAAAGAAGTAAGATTGGAATATGATTAGTAAACAGGATAGTAATTAAAATGATAGCATTTGGACCGATCCCATCACGAAGGTTAGGAAGAAGTTTGGGAATAAATAATATTCCTCCAAAGATTTGCAGTTATTCTTGTGTTTATTGTCAAATCGGAACAACGAATTCAATGTCAATAGATCGAAAAGAATTTTATTCCTGCGAGGAAATTGTTAATGAGGTTTCTGAAAAAGTAAAACAATTACAGAACAACAATGAACAGATTGATTATCTAACATTTGTCCCTGATGGAGAACCAACGCTTGATAAAAATCTTGGAAGAGAAATTGATTTATTAAAACCACTTGGAATCAAGATCGCAGTTATTACTAATTCATCTTTGTTGTGGGATGAAAATGTGCGTAAAGATTTAATGAATGCTGATTGGGTTTCAGTAAAAATTGATACGGTTGATGAAAAAATATGGCATTTGATTGACAGACCAAATGGTAAGTTAGAGCTTCCTAAAATAATTGGTGGAATAAAAAAGTTTGCTGCTTCTTTCAAGGGTAAATTGCTAACAGAAACGATGCTTGTAAAAGAAATAAACGATGATATTGATTCATTGCAAAAAACAGCAAAGTTTATTAAAAATATAAATCCGGAAACTGCATATATACTAGTTCCTACTCGTCCACCAGCAGAAAAATTTGTGGAGCCACCGATTGAAGAAAATATAAATATTGCCTATCAAATGTTTAATGGATTATTAAATAATGTTGAACTACTAATCTCGAATGAAGGAACTGACTTTAGTTACTCTTCAGATGCAGAAAAAGAATTGCTTAGCATTCTTGCAGTTCATCCAATGCGAAGTGATGCAGTTGAAAAGTTTTTGAATAAAGCTAAATCAAATTGGGATTTGATTGAAGAATTAATACACGACAATATTTTGAAGGAAATAGGTTATTCCGGAAAAACATTTATTGTAAAAAATATAAAATCAAAAACTTAAAGGAAGTTGAGGTGTGTTATGGCTATAAAAAAAGAATATTCGCAAGATGAAACTTTATCAGCATAAATTTACACATAAAAATCTTGATGGTACTACCTTGTTAGAGATGACACTCGAGTCACATAAGGAATATAATTTTAGATATTTATGTGACGGACAAATCTGGCTAAATGAACCAGAAGCAGATGCGGAGGTACTAACTCATTTTGGAGATTCAAAAAATTCCGTACTAATAATTTAATATTCGATTGATTATAAAAGTGTTTAACATTTAAAGGAGCGAAGCTACGAAGTCTTCCCTACTAATAAAAAGGCAAGCCTAAGTAAATAAATTGATAACTTCGCTCCACTTTTATTCGCTCAAGATGAGTCTAAATAATTGTACTATGTTATCTCATAATCATTAAAAACAAAAGTTAGGAGTTTATTATGCCAAACTTTGATGGAACAGGTCCAATGGGACAAGGAAAAATGACCGGAAGAAGAAGAGGTCGTTGCTGCGATACTCAAACAAAACAAATTGAAAATACAGAAAACCAAACAGCGATTAAAAATAACATTGTATATGGGCTTGGACGCGGCGGAAGACCTCGAGGAGGAGCCGGAATTGGAAGTGGTTTCGGCGGCGGTGCGCAAGGTAAGAATTGGGGTAGAGGAAGTGGATTTGGAAGAAGATGATTATTTAGAAAATAAAAATGTTTAGTAAAAAAAATAAATCGAGTGATTTGAATAAATCGACAAAGCAAATAAAGATTGCAATTCCATCAATGGGTGAAACCATAGATTCTTTAGTAAGTGATAGTTTAGGGCGATCTCCTTTTATTATCATTTATGATGAAGAAAATAAAAAGTATGATTGTTTTGAAAATATCGGTTTCAAGATTCAGGATGGATCAGGGCTAAAGGTTACCGAGAGAATAATTGAGAAAAAAACAGATGTATTATTAACCAGCGAAATTGGACGTAAAGCATATTCCGTATTAATGAAAGAACATATTGACATTCAACTTTTAAGTTCTGGTGGAACCGTAAAAACAGTAATCAGTAGATTCTTAAAAAAACAATTATGAAAATTGCAGTCTCAATATCAAAACCAGATAACTCACCTCCGATTTCAGAAGGTTTTGGAAGATGCAGTCATTACTATATATATGACACTAAAAACAAAACGGAAGAAATATTATCTAACCCATATTTTATAGAATTGGGTGGAGCCGGGATTCAATCCGCCCAGTTCTTAATTGAACTTAATGTTGATGTCTTAATTACAAATAAGATAGGGATAAATCCTCTCCGATTCCTGATATCAGCAAATGTAAAAGTTTATCAATGTAATGCAGTAAATGTTCTTGAGGTGATTAAACTTTTAGATGAAGGGCAATTGATAGAGATAAAAAACGCAAATGAAAATTTCCCCTTTGGAAGAAAAAGAAAAAGATTTAATAATAATTTTATCAATAAAAGAGGTCCGATATGAGCCAAAGAATAGCTGTTGCAATTGAAGAAAGCGGTACAAATGAAATTGTTGCTGAACATTTTGTAAGATGTTCTCAATTCAATGTTTGTGAATTAGACGATCAAAAAAAAATATCAAAAAAAGAAATTTATTTTAATCCATTATCAGGTGAACACAATGGTGCGTGTCAACTGCCAGCTTATGTAAAGCAATTTAATGTAGATATAATTATTGCGGGGGGAATGGGTCAAAAGGCAGTTTCCAATTTTCAATCGTATGGTATCAAAGTAATTACAGCGCCGGGACTTATGTATGAAGAAGCATTAAGTCTTTTCATAAATGGCAAACTCAGCGGTTATGAGGTTTGCAGCCATGAGTATGATCATCACCATAATTAGTATGTCATTAAAATAGGAGATTGCAATTGTACGTTCCAACAAAAATATTTTTTACCAAAGGTGTCGGTAAACATAAAGATTATCTCAGCTCTTTTGAGCTAGCATTAAGAAATGCGGGAATTGAAAAATGTAATTTAGTTTCTGTCAGCAGCATTTTCCCACCTGGCTGCAAAAGGGTAAGTAAAGAAGAAGGATTAAAAGAATTAAAACCTGGTCAAATAACTTTTGCAGTAATGGCAAGAAATTCAACTAATGAGCCCAACCGATTAATAGCTTCATCTATCGGTGTTGCTATTCCTGCAGATAATTTACAATATGGATATTTATCAGAGTATCATCCTTTTGGTGTTAAAGAAAAAACGGCAGGGGATTATGCTGAAGATTTAGCAGCACAAATGCTTGCAACTACACTTGGTGTTGATTTTAATCCGGAATCAGATTGGAATGAACGCGAACAGGAATTTAAAATGTCTGGAAAAATTGTTAAAACATTTAATGTTACTCAATCCGCAGAAGAAGATAAAACAGGATTGTGGACAACGGTTATTGCTGCGGCAATTTTGCTTCCATAAATATTATTTTGATTCTTATTATTACTATCAGCATCAAATAGCAGGATAAATGGGAAATTTGTTTATGGATATACTTTATACAGTAATGAAGGAATCGGTTAAAGTCACGGCTTTTGTTTTAGTAATGATGATTGCTGTTGATTTCATTAATGTTAAAACGAAAGGAAAGCTTGAAACAATTCTGCAAACCGGAAATAAATTGAAACAATACATAGTTGCCTCGCTACTTGGCACTGCTCCTGGCTGTCTTGGTTCATTTGCGGGAGTTTCTCTTTACGTACATGGAATGATTAGTTTTGGTGCGCTAACCGGATTGATGCTCGCAACAGCAGGAGACGAACAATTTACAATGCTTGCTATGATTCCTGATACAGCTCTCATTCTTTTTGCAATACTCTTTATTGTAGGTGTATTTGCTGGGTTTTTAACTGACGTCATTATCGAAAAATTTAGAATTAAAACCTGTGTTGATTGTGAGTTCAAGCAATATCATTCCGATCAGGGGGGATACAAGCACTATTTAAAAGATCACATATGGAATCACATAATTAAAGGTCATCTGCTAAAAGTCTTTTTATGGACCTTTGGATCTCTGCTTTTTGTTGAGTACGCAATGACTTTTATTGATCTGCAGAGCATAACTTCAGAATATACTTTTTTACTTTTAATTCTTGGGGCTCTAGTAGGATTAATTCCTGAGTCGGGACCACATCTGATTTTTGTGATGCTTTTTGTTAAGGGACTTATTCCTTTTTCTGTTTTATTCACAAGCGCGGTTGTGCAGGATGGACACGGTATGCTTCCGATGTTATCTTATTCAGTTAAGGATTCCATAAAATTGAAAATGTTTAACATTAGTTTTGGATTGCTTTTAGGAATACTTTTATTCGTCTTAGGTTTGTAAAGGACTTAAATTTCTCTAAACATTAAATCAAATTTTAAGGATTATTTCATGCAGAATAAAGCAGTACAAGATTACTATCCCGATGATGTTGCCCATTGTTACGGCTGCGGAAGACTGAACAAGCACGGTCATCAAATAAAAAGTTTTTGGGATGGGGATGAAACAGTCGCACACTTCACTCCGAAAGAATATCACACTGCAATTCCTGGTTTTGTTTACGGTGGATTAATTGCATCTCTGATTGATTGCCACGGAACAGGAACCGCAGCCTTAGCTGCTTACCGCGCAGAGAATCGTGAACCCGATACGCTGCCTGCATTTCGTTTTGTCACTGCTTCACTTCAAGTTGATTACTTAAAACCAACTCCACTTGGAGTCGAACTTGAACTGCATGGTAAAATTCTTGAGATAAAAGGAAGAAAAGTTATTACTGAAATTACTGTTGCAGCAAATGGAGAAATTACGGTGCGCGGAAAAGTTGTTGCTGTGCAAATGCCGGAATCTTTCAGTAAGTAATTTTGTCCTTGTAATTTGTAAATATAAATTTTAAGTCTAAAAATTATATTGATTACCTGAAAGCATTTATTAAATCCTTTGTAATAATCTTGAATAAATGTTAATTTTTTTTGTGAAGTTTTAATCCACTTTAAATAAAAATAGAGAAAGAACTTTGGATCAAACATACAAAAATGCTGGTGTGGATATTGAAGCAGGCGAAAAGACAGTTGATAAAATTAAAGGATATGCTAAATCAACTTTTAACAAAAGTGTTCTTGCTGATATTGGAATGTTCGGAGCTTTTTACGAACCAGATTTTTCCGGTTATAAAAAACCTGTTTTAGTTTCCAGTGTTGACGGCGTGGGAACAAAACTTAAAATTGCTGTCGATATGAATAAGTACGATACGATTGGGCAGGATTTAGTCAATCATTGTGTAAATGATATTGCTGTTTGTGGTGCCAAGCCGCTTTTCTTTTTGGATTATTATGCAACAGGAAAATTAAATCCCGACAAAGCTGCCGATGTAGTCAAAGGATTTTCAATTGCTTGCAAAGAAAATGATTGTGCTTTAATTGGCGGCGAAACTGCTGAGATGCCGGGCTTATATCAAGCAGATGATTTTGATGTTTCAGGAACAATTGTAGGTGTTGTTGATAAATCAAAAATAATTGATGGTAAGAGAATACAAAAAGGAGATTTACTGATTGGGTTTCCTTCAAACGGTTTACACACAAATGGATACTCGCTTGCAAGAAAAGTTTTGTTAGAAAAATATAAGCTTACGGATCACATCGATGAGATCGATAATACTCTTGGTGATGAGCTGCTAAAAATTCATAAATCTTATCTGCCGCTTATTACTTCATTAAAAAATTCTGTTGATGT
>DAOLIQ010000134.1:0-5618 GCA_035328465.1 Ignavibacteriaceae bacterium
GTTTGCGGATTTCTTGTACTGGAAAACGGAATATTTCTTTTCGGTACTGCCGTTGCATCAGAACTTCCCGTAATGATTGAGCTTGGAGTCTTGCTTGATGTTTTTGTTGTTGTCTTTTTAATGGGCATCGCACTAAATAAAATCCGAAGCACATTTGAAGGATTTGAAGTTACTCACCTTGGAAGGTTGAAAGACTGATGCTTGGTTTTTCAATCTTAATATTACTTCCTCTGCTTACAGCATTGTTGTGTTACTTTGTAAAGAATATGCGAGTACAATACAATATTTCTCTTCTAGTCGGTGTTTTACATTTATTTGTAACACTAATGGAATTTCTTGGTGCTTACCATATACAACTCCCAACATTTTTCAGCTTTGATTCACTTAGCAAATTATTTTTATTGATTCTTTCAAATGTTTATTTCTGGGTGGTGCTTGTTTCCTACTCATATTTAAAGCGACCTGTAACTGAAAAAGCTAAGGCAGGTCAAAGATATTATTTTCTCCTGCTTAATTTTTATCTTGCTTCAAACTCGGCTGCAATGCTAAGCTCACATTTTGGAATGTACTGGGTAACTGCAGAAACTACAACGCTGGCTGTTGCACCGTTAATTTATTACTATCGTAACGAAGAAGCACTCGAAGCAATGTGGAAATATTTATTTTTAGTTTCAGTTGGAATTGCATTTGCATTTATTGGAATTTTATTTCTTACTCTCTCAGCAAATGGTTCTGTACTTGAAGGGCAACAATTATTTTTCTGGGAATTTATACGCAATGCAAAAGGGTTAAATCCAATCTGGCTAAAAGCAAGTTTCATTTTCATCTTTGTAGGGTTAAGTACAAAAATCGGTATTGCTCCAATGCACTCCGGTGATGTTGATGCAACGAGCAACGCTCCAAGTCCTATTGCTGCACTTATGTCAGGCTCTCTTCGTCTTACTGCCCTACTCGGTGTAATGCGGATTTTTCAAATCATCACTCCAACTTCATCTTTTGAGTTTGCGAGAACAATTATGATTGTCGGCGGATTACTTTCTCTTTTTACTGCCTTTGTTTTTATGTTCAAAGTAAATAATTACAAACGCATGCTTGCGTATTCAAGTGTAGAACATTTGGGCTTGATCGCCCTTGGTGTTGCAACAGGAGGAATAGCATTCGTTGGGGCGATGTATCATGCAATTTATAATTCAATTACCAAAGTTGTTTTATTTTTAAGTGCAGGAAATATTCATAGCAGATTTAAATCACGAGAAGTTGATAGAGTAAGGAATGTATTAAACATACTTCCCAAAACTGGCTGGCTTTTTTTGCTTGCATATCTTGCAATCTCAGGCATTCCTCCATTTGGAATATTTTTTAGTGAGATAAAAATCTTTGAGGGGATTCTGTTTTCAGATAAACCATTTGTGCTGCTGCTTGTTATGGTTTTTATGTTATTCATTTTTATTAATATGGGCAAGATTGTATTTACGATGCTCTATAAAAAAGGTAATGAAGAAGTCGCTCAAACCAATCCAGAGAAGTTTGATATAATACATTTTGCAGCAATTTTACTGTTGATTTTATTAGTTACAATTGCAATTACTTCTCCAGAGATTATTTATCATAATATTTTAAATGTGGCAAAAGATTTTGGTGTAACATTATGACATCACTTGAAGTTCAAAATAACCAGTGCTTTGATATTGCATCCATTTCGTTTTTAAATGTTGATGATTTTCAAAAGAAAATAATTGAAGCTCTCTCAAATGGCTATCGAATAATTGCACTTACCCCGATTGATAAAAATATCCCTGAAAAAATAATTGCGGTGTTTGCTGATAATTCTTCTTCATCAATTCATATAATTGGCGGTGAGTTTCATAAATCAAAATTGGAATTTGAAAGTTTTGCAAATGAATTTCCTCAGACGAATTATTTCGAATGTGAACTTTCAGAAAATTATGGATATGTTCCGCTTAATCATCCTTGGCTCAGACCTGTCAGAAAACAAAATGTAATACTTGGAGATAAACCATATCAATTTTTTAAATTAGATGGCGAAGAAGTTCACGAGGTAGCAGTTGGTCCTATTCACGCCGGAGTTATTGAACCGGGACATTTCAGATTTCAATGTCATGGTGAACTTGTTTACAATCTTGAAATAAATTTAGGATACCAGCATCGTGGAGTAGAAAAACTTTTACTTGAAGCAAATCCGAATCAGAAAATAATTTTGTCAGAGTCAATCGCTGGCGATACAACAATCGGGCATACATTTGCTCATTGCAATGTAATAGAAAGTCTATCACAAGCACAATTAAGTTTACGAGCAGAAGTAATAAGAACAATTGCTTCGGAACTTGAAAGAATTGCAATGCATCTATCAGGTCTTGGCGGAGTAGCGAATGATGTTGGATTTGCTTTACCTGCTTCTTCGTATGGAAGGCTTCGAACTCTTGCAATAAATAGTCTTGCACTTTTATGCGGTTCACGTTTTGGTCGTGGATTATTTATTTATGGCGGTGTACGATTTGATTTGAATGATGAAATAATAAATTCAATTAAAAAGAATTTAGAAATTATCAGAAATGATGTAACCGAGATTAACAAATATTTGTTCAATTCAATCGGTGTACTTACAAGATTTGAAGATACGGGCACTGTTTCGAAAGAACTTGCTCAAAGCATTGGTTTAGTTGGTATGGCAGCACGCGCTACTGGATTAGAAGAAGATATTAGAATCAATTTTCCGTATAGTGCTTATCGTTATAATCCTGTATCGATAATTACTCTTTCCAGCGGGGATGTATTTGCCCGTGCAAGATTGCGAGCTCTGGAAATTGATGAATCACTTCGGTTTATTTTTGATCAATTAGAAAATCTTCCCGCTGGTGAGATAAAATCTGAAATTGGTAAAATAAAAAATAATTCAGGAGTTATTTCTATAGTTGAAGGCTGGCGTGGTGAAATTGTTCATCTTGCTTTTACAGACAATGATGGAAAATTAATTCAATATAAAATTAAAGATCCATCTTTCAATAATTGGTACGGATTAAGTTTAGCTTTACGAGAAACAGCTATTTCAGATTTTCCATTGTGCAACAAAAGTTTTGATTTATCGTATGCAGGACATGATTTATAAGAAATACAATAGAACGCAGATGACGCTGATTGAGCAGATCATCGCAGATTTTATCCGTGAGAATCCGTTAAATCAGTTTAATCCGTGTTCCATTCTTTTCAAAGAAAATTACTATGAACGACGCAATTAGACTAAGACTACTTCAGGGCGATCCAGTAATTCACGATGTGAGAACTGCACAACTACCTCCACTCTACCGAGGGTTGCCAACAATTACAGATAAAGAGTGCCCCAATGGTTGTAGCAAATGCGAAGAAGTTTGTCCGACCAATGCAATAAAATTAAATCCAGTACAGATTGATTTAGGTTTATGTGTGTTTTGTCCATTGTGTGAAGAAGTTTGCCCTGAAAAGATCATTCACTTTGCAAATGATTTGCACACAGTTGTTGATAGCAGAGATAAATTAATCATCACCAAAGAAACAAAAATTATTAAGCCAGAAATTGCTAAAGAAAAAATCAGGAACTATTTTGGTAAATCGCTAAAGCTTAGACAGATTTCTGCTGGAGGATGCAACGGTTGTGAACTTGAACTGAATGCATTAAGCAATGTTAACTTCGATATGGGTAGATACGGAATTGAATTTGTTGCTTCGCCAAGACACGCAGATGGAGTTGTAATTACAGGACCACTAACACAAAATATGGTAAACGCCACGGAAATTTGTTACGAAGCAGTGCCAAATCCAAAAATAATTATTTTATTTGGCGCTTGTGCAATTACAGGTGGGATATTTCAGGAATCGAATGAACTTGAAAGAATATTTCTTGAAAAAAATAAAATTGATTTATACATTCCCGGCTGTCCGCCTCATCCGCTTACCTTTATAAATGGATTATTGGATTGGTTAGATAAAAAATAATGAGAATCAATCCTTCCGGGAATTCAGTTAAGATTTCTCTTCTGGTAAATTAAATTCAATTGTGATTGATTCAGCATCAATTAATTTTTCGATTACAAATGGCTGGGTGTTATCAGCAATATGATATTTTTCCTTCGAGGGTTCTAACACAATATAAAAGTCTTTAACAATCATTTGCGAGAAAGAGAAAATATAAATCTTAGTCACGTTTCCTGTTGACACTGTTCTGATTAGATAGTTATTTTCTTTATCTGTAAAAGTCTTTGCGCTTACTTTCAAGTCATCTTCTAAAGTATCTGCAGCGAGGATATTTGATTTAGGAGGTTCGTTTTCCCTCTTAATGTGATTCGGATAGAGAGTAAATATTTTTGGTAAAGTATAAGCGCTTATCTTTTCTGCTAATTTTATTTTTAATGATTCATCAACTTTTTCAGAAATATTCAGCTTCAGCTTTTTATAAAATTCTATTACTTCCTTCATTGACTCCCCCTGCTCAATCTCACGCTTCTTTTCCGCACTCAATTTTTGAGGAGAAAAAACGTACTCAAACAGTTCCTGTTCATTTATCATTTTTATAGTTCCTTAATCTGTTCATTCAATCTTTATAATATTCGTAAAAAATGCTTTTTCGGAAAAAACTGCCTTAATTAATTTTTATCTGCTCAACAATCTCTTTTTTAAAGATTTTGAATAGATATTCGAAGATATTCTGATATTTCTCCCGATAATCAGTTTGTGAGATTTCAGAAAACTGTTCAAAGAAGTATTTATGCAAGCCGGTACTTACTCCCCCGTCCTTCATATCAATTGAAATACTCTGCAAAGCTTTTTTAATACCGCTTGCTTCAAATTCATTTAACTTATTTTGAGATACATAAGATATCTGCATCTTTTCAAAAGTATTGTTCAAGGCATTATTAACAATTCTATCAACTTCAATTTCATCCTTCATTTCGACAATATCGTCACAGATAAATTCTGCGGCATTTAATTTTTTTATCCTCATTACCAAAGCATTTATTGGAATAGCGGGTGACAAATTTGTGAATGTTTTTAAATAAGTGAACATCTTCTCAAGCATATATTTCTTTGAGGAAAACAATTCAGCCGGCATAGAATTAATGCAATCAGAATCCGGGAGAGTCAGCGACTGATCATCTTTATCATTCTGAACAATATATGTTACACCGAGGAAATGCTTCTTACAATAATTTTCTTTTTCGATTTTGTAGTTCAATGAATCAAGAATTTTTGAAAAGAAAGGATCAGACGTGCGTAAAAGCTGCGCTACATAATTTTCAGCGGTTTTAGATACTAAAGTGTTGAGGTAGAATAAAGCACCCTCCTCTGTTTCAATTTGCGGGTGCCAGTTATGAATCGAATTTTTAAGTTTGACAAACACACCCTTATTATCCCTCTCAAATAAAGGTGCAATTGTATCTATTGACATTTCCGTTAGTGAAACATCTTCGGCAAGCAGTGCTTTATTTATATTTTTATAACGATACTTTAAATAAGTAAAAGCAATTTTTTGACATAGCTCTACTAATTGGTTGATTTCTTCACGACATATCCGATCATCGCATATCGCTTGAATTATTCCGAGTAGAGTGAAAGTGTTTTTCATA
>DAOLIQ010000135.1:0-5556 GCA_035328465.1 Ignavibacteriaceae bacterium
AAAAAACAATAAGAAGAATTACGGTTAATGAATCAGCTTGTGCAGCAGCCCTGATTATAAGCTTTTAGAGTTCAATTTTTTAAATGCTTGACTTTGGCAAGTTTTCTTATTCAATTTTTGATAAAATGTTACTGCTTTGATTATTATTTACACGAAAAGAAAATTTTATTGTTTTCGATATTGCTATCCATTAAAAAATGATTTATCTTTAACAAAGAATAATGGTAAACCATTTAACTCAAAATAAATAAATTTATAAATTATTTTCCGTGAGTTTCAATTATGGGAACTACTTTTTCCAACCTGTGCAAACAGTTTATTACTGTTACAGTTTTTTCATTACTTTTTTCTTCACTTGGTTTTGCTCAGTATTATGTTGATCAGGATAAGGTTGATAGGACAAGGGACACAAAATCAAGTTATTATCTTAAACCAGAATTAATTATAACTAAGCGGGTACAACTAGTAAGTTATAAAAGTGAGCATGGGTCTTATACACCTATAAGACTTGGGTTTAATAAGGATGAGTATAAAGAAAACGATACAATTTTGATTTCACTACTATATCAAAATGAAAATGAATGGGATAAAGAAATAACACTAATCATGATTCCAAACTTTAATATTTTGTCTTCCGAAATAGAATTCGAAAAAGAAAATAATTTATATATCGGTAGAATAAATCCAGGAGAAAAAAGAACATTTTCTATCCTTTTCAAAACTAATCCGAATCCCAAATCGGAGGGAAATCTATTGTATATCTCATTTCACCAAGGAATTAGTTCCATAGAACATAGAAAATACTTATTTTCTTATCGTGCTTATCAAAAGGATGATCAATCACCATTACAAATTTCACCACAACCACGCTTTTATAAATCCATCCCTGATACAATGTCAAAATTCCGGAGCATCAATTCAGATACTTTTAATGAATTTGACGGCGATAATTTCAAATTAATTAAAAAACAGAATAACCGAACTATATTTAATGTCTTCACGAATTCCAATTCACCTGCTAATATCAACATAACTGTACATGGGGTTATTTATTTTGAAAATTTCGATCATTCACTATCTCCACTAACCCATTGGCTGCTTACAGTTTATGAATCGAACACACAAACTGACCTTGATGTGGTGGATGATAACGATTTTCACATTGATTACCCTGTTGAAAGTCCTGGACTTAATGGCGCATATTCAATCACAGCAAATGTGAGCCATACTTATTATAAACTAGCTATTGTTCAAATTCGTTACGAAGGAACACACATGACTTATGCATTAGGTAGAGTTGAACCACCTGATTTGCAAGGTTATCAATTAGTTACTAACATTTACACAAATACAACTACGGATATACTTTTAGATCATATATATTTTGGAAGCACTTCCGATCCGATTTACGAAACATTACGACGTTGTGCAATAATTTCTTATAAAATAGATAATTCTTTTTCACAAAATGTTGGAGGTGATAATCTCCTTACTTTACAAACAGTCTTTATTGGTACAAGAGATGAGGATCATGTAATCTCTGGTGAATCTTTCTCACAGATAATAGAGGATGACGTTTGTTATATTCAGATTGGGGAAAGTGAAAATTCCTTTGAAGAAGCCGTTATCTATCACGAACATGGACATACGCTTATGTTTGATTTATTAGAATATAAAGTTCAAGCTGGTGGTGGCCATTATATGGATCAAAAATCCCGACCTTCATTAGCGTTTTTGGAAGGATGGGCTGACTTTTGGGCATGCTTTGCAACAAATAACAGTTCTTTGTATTCTATTAATCCATATAACTATGGGGTCGATATTAATACTGTTGAAGCACAAAATTTTATTTACACGAAAATAAAATTTTATTGCCTTTGATATTGTCTTTTATGAAAAAATGATTTATGTTTAACAAAGGTTAAAGGTAAACCTGTTAACTCAAAATAAATAAATTTATAAATTATTTTCTGTGAGGTTCAATTATGGGAACGATTTCTTCCAACCTGTGCAAACAGTTTATATCTCTTTCAGTTTTTTTATTGCTTTTTTCTTCTCCTGGTTTCTCTCAATTTTATATTGATCAGGATAAGATTGATTATGTATGGCAGAATAATGTAAAAGGATATTGGACAAAACCAGAGGACACAAAAGGTAAAAATGTTTATCTCGAAAGCTTCCATAAAGCTGGTTATTCATCAGATATCAAAATCGGTTTTGATAAGCTGGAATATAAAAGCGATGATTCGATAATAGTAACATTAAAAAGAGGATATGAAAATGAAACCGATAGCGAATATGTAAGTATTTCAGGTTGTCAAGAATTATTTTCCAGCCAAATAAAAATCAAGAGATATGAAAGTGGTACTTATGGATTATATCTAAAAAAAGGGCAGCGAATTGATATTATTATTAAACACAAGGATAGAAAATTTGTTAGACTAGCTTTTGGCTTGGGAGGAATTTTCGGTTCAAGTGAAGGTAGAGCCTATATCATTGTTTTTCAAGATAAGCACCAAGAAGGAGAAATTGAGGGTTTTGAAGGAACACCTGATAATACTTTAACAATTGTTAAAATACAAAAATTTATGCAAATAGAAGCTCTAGCTATACAAGTAGAATCCCCTTGTACAGCAAAAAAAAAGTCATTCCCACCATTAGAGGAGGATGTAAAAAAATTAACAGAGAATAATGATAGTCTCAAACCTCAAATTTCTGTATTTAATCCGGGTTTTAATAATCCAATACAAAATGTTACTTTTTCAGGTACACTTCTTTATGAAGATCCTCAAACTTCCTTTATCAATCCTGTAAATAACTGGCTGCTGCTTTTGTTTGAATCAGATACTTATTCTGATTTGGAAACGATTGATGAAAATGATCCACATACTGACTGGCCGGTATCAAGCAGTACTGGTAATGGAACATATAGTGTAACCATTAATATTACTAAAGCCTGGTTCGTGTTAGGTGTAGGTCTTCGCAGATATTCAGGTACTCACATGGTTTATTATCTAGGCAGATGGGAAATAATTGGAGCAGATACTTTCATAGTCGCATATGATTTGCTAACTGAGATTGGGCAAAATATATACACGCAATGGAATTTTTCTTATACATATGGTGGTTCACAAACTGATGTAATATTAGAAACATTGAGAAGATGCGCATATATTGGTAACAGAATAGATTTTTCAATTTCAACAAATGTTGGCGGAGATGATTTGGCAACTATTCAAAGTTTGCAGATAGGCACACGAAATGATGATGGAGTAATGCCGGATGGATCAGGCTCAGCGTTTGGAGAGCCAGCAAATAACACTAGTCAAATTCTGATAGGGCCAAAGCTTGATCAAAATTATTATGATGCTGTAATAATCCATGAACATGGTCATACGCTCATGTTTGCATTAACAAATTTTGAATGGAGGGCGGGTGGTAGTCATTACGCAGATCAGAAAAACAGAACCAATATGGCATTTTCCGAGGGCTGGGCAGATTTCTGGGCTTGCTATGTCTCTAATAACAGTAGTTTATATTCCATAGTTCCCTACGCAGCATATCAATTGGATATTAACACTGTTGAAGCAAAAAATTTTATTTACTCAGTGACCGGTTTGCATTCATCCACTTATTTGCCGGATGGAATTACGCTATACGATGGTGTCGAAAATGAAGGAACTGTTGCCGGTACCTTCTGGAAATTAAAAAACGACAACGGAATCTCTGCTGTTTGGAATGCATTGAAAAATGATATTGTTGAAGATGGTGTCTCCAGATCTATAATTAATATACTCGAATATTTCGCTGTAAATTCTTCACTAAAATCATCATTCTATTCAAATCAAACTCGTGCTGAAGAATTAGGTTTCGGAACAAGTTTTAATTATGTGCAGAACACCTCAACACTACAGACTGTAATTCCAACCTTTGCTGATAAAAGTCTGAATTATATTCAATCCGGGAATTACAATGTTAGCAGCCCAATTTATATTGAGAACAAATCAATGGGAATTTTTGGAATGAGCCCTAAAGCAACAATTCTGCAGGGGCAAGCATACCAAAACACGATTCAAGTCAGGGCGCCAAATGCGGGTAATGATTGGACAAAAATATCGGATCTAAAATTCACAAATGGCGGATTTGCTATTGATGTGGTTGCTGCAGGAGTAGATCAATCCCGTATTTACATTAACCGATGCATCTCAGATGGTAATATGCGTGGATTCTGCTTTGCCGGCGATGCTATAATAGTTAATAATTTTATTGTTAATAGTGCAATTTCGGGCTCAGGATTTTTAGTACTTGCGCAAGGCAATGCTGATAGGAAAATTTATCTTTATAATAACACGATCCATAATGCCGGGGCTGGGCTAATTTTTGATAATACAGTTAATGTATCCGGATATATAGCTAACAATATGTTTAGTGATAATAGTAATGGCATAGCAACCTTAGGAGCTAATGCAATACCTAATTCACGTTCAGGAATTTTTTTCCAATTTAATGGTACTTATCCTTTTACAATAACATCGGCAGTAGGATTGACTGTCTCCAATAATTATACAGATCCTCCATTTTATGCTACCGATTATTTTTATGCCAACACTAATAATTATGAAGATAAAGGAATTCAAATATCAGGTGACGATGCAATATTTGAAGATCTTAGTACTGGAGAAGGATATGGGAGTGAAAGAAACTGGGTTGGTGCTTATGGTGGAAAACAGCCACATTCCTATAAAAGTACTTTATTGCCATCAAGTCCTGAATCAATATTTACTCCTCCTGTTTCAATTACCGGTCAAAATGTGTGGTCTGGCATAATTGAAACAACGAATACAGTTACAATTGAAGCCGGGGCATCTGTTGAAATAGTTCCTGGAACGGTTCTTAATTTTTTAAATGGTTCTTCTTTAATTGTTAACGGCACATTAAATGCCATAGGAAATGTTTCTAATCCAATCACCTTTAATTTTGATGATACGAGTTTAGGTATTCGTTTAAAACAGAATTCAACCTCAATCTTAGATTACTTAGTTATAAACGATGCTAAAAGCGGCATCACAATTACTCAAGCAGTTTCTGAAATCAGACATATTACTGCTCTTAATTGTAAATTCGGCATCCACATAGCAAACGAAAATTATGCTTCTGGACACAGTTCAATAGAATATGTTACTTTAACTAACAATAACTATGGTTTGTGGTTAAGCAATTCTTCTCCATCTTTTCTTCATAATGAAGTAACCGGCAGCAATAAAGGAGTTTATTGTTCTAATTTTTCTTCTCCATCCCTTGCACAGTCATATTACGTTGACGGCGACAATCATATAACTGATAATACTTACGGTGTCTATGCTTATGCAAATTCAAATCCAACACTTGGGCACTACGACCCTTATAATCCATATAATAACTACGGATTCAATACAATAATAAACAACTCTTCGTACCACCTTTATGCAGAACAGTACTGCACTATCCTTGCCGCAAACAATTGGTGGGGAAGCAATCCTCCAAATACTGCTTTGTTTTATTCGGGTGCAGGCAGTA
>DAOLIQ010000136.1:0-5539 GCA_035328465.1 Ignavibacteriaceae bacterium
TCGTTGACTGAGTTGGCAAGCCTGTAAATCTCATAAATCTTGCGTATTTGTTCTGCTCAAGACTATGTGCCCCAAAGTATGGGTTTGGAAATACAGTAATCTTATCAAGATTTTCTGCACCGGCAGTTGTATTTCCAACTTCTGATTTGGGTAATTTGATTCTAAATTTATCACCGCCTGCTAAACCAGAAAGACCTTTCCAGGAAGATATCCTTATAACTGTTCCAGGTTCTGGTAATTCACCGTCAATAATAAACTGTCCAAATTTGTGAACTGTTTGATTAGCCTGCGTTGATCCTGAAAAATCAGGCAAATCGGCAGGATCAAATCCCTGAGGGCGAACGTCGTAGGCATATATTTCTTCCCATGTTCCATCAGGTTTATGAGTCCACTTATTGTCCCAGATTCCACGACCAGGAGTCGAACGATCTAAATCTAAGATTTTAACAGCAAGCTGATAATCGTCTGAAGGATCCGTAAAATTTCTTCCAACATTCCAAATTGTAAAAGGAACAGTAGGTTCTTCACTTTGAAAAAATTCAGCAAGTGTATCATTTTTAGTTACGGCTGCGACTAATGCTGGGACATGTCCGCTTAAATAATACTGCGATGATCCAGTAAATCTTATTTCATAATTGTCGAATCCAAAACCCTGGTTTTTTGAAGGATCCTGCCAATTTAACCTATGTAGTGTTCCTCCTTGCAGGATTCTCCATTTACCAGTGGAATTAAATTGGCTATCAACAATCGCTGGCGGGTCCAGAACTACACCACCTGGACCATTAGATTCTTCAATAGTTTTAACTCGATAAATTGCAGCAGGAATTTCATCTATCTTTTCTAATCCAGTATTTTGAACACTAGCTAATATTCCATCAAACACAAGTTTGTCAAGCAGACTATCAGATCCAAACGAAGTGAGATTAGAATACAGTGTATCAGTCTTTGTAACGTTTATTATGGAATAGGAAGTGTCACCTTCAACAGCTCCACCAACTACAGAAATTTCATATTCATCACCTGTTACAGCAAGCGGGTCAATTACATAGAAATTAATATTTCCATCCCCGCTACCAGAAACTTGAGTTGCAGTTTCAGAATCCCCAGAATTGTTTGAGAGGACAACATCAACTGCCTGTCTACCCGGTCGTATCTCTATTATTTGAGCAGGATTTTCTAAAAATACAGGATCAGAATTGGGGGAGTAACCGAACGCAGTTACTCCAAAATAGTAAGGTCTTGCGTTAATTAACGGAGTATTATTAATGGCGTCCGTACGGGTTCTATAAAAGTGTGCTATGCCGTTATTTGGTAATTCATAAACTGGAGTCTTAACTTGTATTCCACCAACGACTTCATTTTGGGTTATTAAGTCAACTGTGTCGGCAATGTCGAAGATACCCAATAAAGTAGGATTGGAACCGGATAAATCAGAAAATTGCCAGACGAGGTAACCTTGAAAAGTATAAGTTGTGTCTTCAAAACCACGACCGTAAATAATTGGATCACCTTCATCGTATGCTTCAGAGTTAGGTTCCCAATATAATGTAATTTCGCCATCATTTGTAAACGAACTTACAAAAGGAGCAGCAGGTGAAGGAGTCAATTTGAAATCAAGATCATAAGCAATTTGAGCTGCTAAATCTTTTCTTTTCAATTCAGTTATACTATTCACATTACTAGTGCCTCGTGCAATCACGATTCCAACAACTACCTCTTGAGTGTCCCCAGGAGCCATATCAAATGGTCCAGAGCACATTAAATGCCTTCTGTCACCAGGAACAGTTAGTGCCCAAGTGAATTCATTCCATCCCGTCTGTGTGACAGGGTCTCCTGCGAGTACGAACTCAGACTCTTGCTGGGTGTTTGGATCAACAAAAGGATCACCATTCCAAACTTTTCCACTTAGATAATTATAAAATTGGACTGAACCGGAAGCTACACCTTGTGCTGGATCAGTATAAATCGCACTACCGTTTATATAGAAAGTAAAGGCTGTCATTGGTAGATTTCGGTAACCTTTTCTCCATTTGCCCAAAAATTTAGCACTATCCGTAGCACCGGCTGGGACAATAGGACCTTGGAAGAAATCATATCCGAGAGCAGGTGGATTTGGACCATAAGCTTGCTCATCATCGTTATCGCCATTATAAGTATATCCAAGACTAAGCACTGTATCGCAGCCAGTATAATCATCGCCTGCGTTACCTAAATCAGTATCAGACCAGTACCCCAATATAACATCTTTAAGCACTAAATTTCCTTTGTTAATCAAGACATACTTTTTAAAGATCATATCTCCCAGATCACCGGTTTTGTTAAAAGCAAATACTGTAGTTTGCTGCTCAAGACCCATTGGAAGGGTACCATAAGTGAAAGTACTTCTCGTGGGGTCTAAATCATTTGAAACAAACCATAAGACTTCATCACCAATAAATTGAGGTTGATCAACGCCTCGAGTAAAAATTCCATCTCCGTCAATATCATCCCAGGGTGCCCCATCTTCAACGGGCCATTCATTATAGTCCTTTTCATAAGCATCCCTAACAGGACCAGGAGCTAAAAGCTCCCAACCTTTTCTTATTTTATAAACACGATATTTAGTAAGGCTTGGATCATCCGCTGTTCCGTCAGACAGGATTTTACCAGCTTGTAAACCTTGTCGGTAAACTGATCCATTAACCCTCACTTCACGGCCTATTTTGGCACCCCAGATAAAACCATCTTCATAGATGGCACCAATAGTGGCGTTATCACCGCCAGGCCATAAAAATCCCTGAGTATTTCCTGTAATTGGGTTTAGTGAACCAAGTCCATTATTACCCACCCACATAAAGCATTGGTTTACTGATATCCAATTATAGTTATCATTTATATTAGTTTTTGATAGTTTTGATTTATCTTTATCCTTTTCCTTGGGGGTAAATCCAAGAGAGAGAATACCAAAAACCAAAACAATTGACATCAAAAAGATAATTTTTTTATTATTCATTTTTCTCTCCATATTGATGTAATTATTAATAATCTAACCTTAAACCAAGTCTAATTTGTCTTGGTGTTCCAAAATTTCCAGAATTATATATGGAAGCAAGATATAACGCTTTATATGTATCAGCAGCTTCCTGACCGTGGGTAACCAAGTAATTTTGATAGACTGCACTTCCTTCTGGGCTTGCAAGCCATCCATCATCAATTGGGTCTCCACTGGTGCCAAAAACACCGATTACATTTTTAATATCAAGCAGATTTATTACCCATAGATAAATATTAAGATCTAACGGGCCGAGAGAAAATGATTTATCAATTTTCGCGTCTAATTGAAAATTCCAAGGTGTAACAGAAGAATT
Organism: Ignavibacteriaceae bacterium; assembly: GCA_035328465.1. Classification (GTDB taxonomy): domain Bacteria; phylum Bacteroidota; class Ignavibacteria; order Ignavibacteriales; family Ignavibacteriaceae; genus JADJEI01. Next base: position 3,348 of record DAOLIQ010000136.1, read on the forward strand.
CAATGCTTCCAAGGGGGTACGAGCATTTCCAAAACCTTCGAATCTTGTATAGTTGAAACCACTATTGAAGCTAAACAACAAATTTAATCCAAAATTTGAAAGGATCTGGCTCCCCATTACTTCCGGTCCATCTGAATCAGCAAATCTGAAATCAAGATTGATTGAGCCCCTATGCGTTTGATTAAAAGTCAATGGCGCAATTTGTAAAGGAAAGAATGGAGTTGAGGTTGGTGACTGCCAAATGACTCTACCAGCTTCGTTTGGAGTTGATCCAGTACCTTGAGCATCTGAATAGGTGTAATCAACTGAAGCTGAAAATCTATTTGTCCTTCTTAAATCGAGTTTAAGTTCAACTCCTTTAACAGTTGAAAAGTCTCCATTAACAAGAGCATAGTAAGCGGCATGTGAAGCACCAACCGCAGAACTAATTGTGCGGATTTGAATCTGGTCTTTAATATCTTTGTAGAAACCAGTGATATCGAAAGCAAAGTTTGATCCCAACTGTTGTTTGAATCCGATTTCATATTGAGTTGTTCTTTCAGGTTTAAGACCATAACCAACCGGATTAAGTTCAGCAAAACCACCTTTTATAATATCAGAACTTCTATTTATTCCCAAATAAAGATTTCTTAACTGTGATTGCTGAATAAATTTGCCATACTGAGCATGGAAAACTGTTTGGTCAGTTACAGGGAACGAGAATCCAAGTCTCGGGCTTACTTGCAAAATTGGATCTAAATCAACTAAAGATGAGGAGTCAAAAACTCCCTCCGAGTTAAACTGAATATTATGAGGGTCTTTAAATGTTTTAGAATCTGTATTGATATAGTCTAACCTGAACCCAATATTCAAAACTAAATCTGTAAACTCCATTTTATCCTGTATATAAAATGCAGAGAAAACAGGATGTTTCGGACCCTCAAGACCATCATTCAACTCATTTCCATAAACATCGTATCCATAATTATCAAGCCTATTATATACTTGACGTATGGCACCGTCCGCGATTGCTTTAATATTATCGGCAATTGTAAGTGGTCCGATATTATAATTACGAATTGTATAGTAGTTATACTCTCCACCAGTTTTTATTTCATGAACTTTACCTAGTTGATAAAGAAAATTCAATTTTCCACCAAATGACTCGTATCTCGATTTAGTATAGCCATTGAATGGTCTGTCATATCTTTCAAAACCAAAAGAATATGCTTGCAAATCAGTTGCGGTTTCACCGTCACGTCTAAGTGTGCGGCCGAACTTCGCATTTTCTATTGAGTCACCATAGGCAGTAATATTATGCTGGAAAACAGGATCCATTTGTACCGCAAAATTATTGAAATAATTAAAAATTACATCATAAAATGCAACAGGACTAATAACATGCGTAATTTTTGCACTTCCGGTAAAAGTATAATTTTGTCTTAAACCAGCACTATTAATTCTATTTATTTCTGTCCAACCAAAACCATCTCTACTTTCAGTCCAGCGATGATTAACATTTATTTTGATTGAAAATGGATTAATATTCCAATTCAAATTTCCTTGAATTTGATAAGTATTGTTCCCATTGTTTAACACAGTACCATTTGGATAGAATACATTTATTGTATCATCCAATCCAGTTTCAGGATTTTTACTTGGAGCATCTGGATCAACGATATTTTGAAAATTATATTCTCGATAATAACCCGCCGGACTTCTTTGATAAATATTATTTCCAGCAATAAAAAACTTTAAGTCTTTATAAGATGGAAGCACAGGACCACCGGCAGTAAAAGTGTATTCACTATAACCATAGGCATATCCACCTAGGAACTCTTCGCCTGCATTCGCAAAATTATCTGTAATGCCTTCAAACCCAAAATTATAGTTCTCAGAGCCAGACCTAGTAGTTGTGCTAATAATACCGCCGTTTGCTCCACCAAATTCAGCTGAATAACCACCCGCCTGAACTTGAATTTCCTCAATGGCGTTATTAATCATTCCTGTGGTCGAGCCGCCAGTAACAGGATTTGTTACCAGTACACCATCCACATAAAAAGCAACACCATCTGAACGACTTCCACGAACATATATATTTCCACCTTGTGTCACTATACCAGCTTGTGTTCCCACAATTGAATTTACACCTCTGATTGGAAGATTTTTAATATCTTCCTGATTAACTATGCTGGTTTGATTTGTGGTATTTT
>DAOLIQ010000137.1:0-5486 GCA_035328465.1 Ignavibacteriaceae bacterium
TGAAGAAGTAAGTGAGGAAGAATTAAAAAACTCAGCGCTAATTATTATCGGCTCGTATAACACAAATGAATTTCTACAAAAGATTAATAATGAAATCCCAGTTGACTTTCAATCAAATCAATTTTCTTTCAACGATAGAATTTATAGCGGCGAAGATGAAACCGTTTCGCTGATTTACCGAAATCCATTTAATAAGAATAAACTGCTGTTGATTTTTAGTGGAAACTCTAATGAATATATTTATTCAAATCTATCGTTTAATTTCATCGGGGACTTAAGTATTTCTAAAAATACTGAAAGAGAATTTCTTGGATTTTATAAATACGATGCTGATCTGAACTGGATTATCGATAAATCTTTGAGCAGAAATTATGTTGAGCAAAAACAACAAGTAAATGCATTTAAGCATTACAATTACATTATTCATTTTGATGATTATGATTTTAATCTTCTTCGTAAAGAACCTGTAAGGAACGATTCACTTTTTGAAGCCGCAAATATTTTTTTTAATTCGCCAATTAGTAAAACAAAAACTGATATTCACATTTACAAAAGTTTTGAAGACAAAGGATTAATCATCGGAAGCACCGAATTGAACTCTATCAATCCTGCTGATTCTTCCATTCATCTCGTGATGAATGATTTTATTATCGGAAATGATTTTTCTAAAAATGCAGAGCTGCTTGCTCATCATTTTTTAGGCGATGCAAAAACAAAATTTCTAAAAGAAGGATTAGCAGTTCATTTTTCAAATGAATGGCGTGAAAAAGGTTATGAATATTGGTCCTCCAAAATATTTTTATCGGGAAATATTCCTTCATTAAAAGATTTATTAAACAACGAAGAAATAAATTTTATTTCCTACCTAATTTATCAACCGCTTGCCGGCAGTTTTATTTCATTCTTGATTGACAAATTCGGTAAAGAATATTTCATATCTCATTACTCAAATTGGATTTTTAATTCAAATGAAATTAATGGGATGGAAAAAGAATGGCACTCTTATCTATCAAAAATAGCTTCTGATTATAAAGCACAAATTGATAACGACAATTGGATGAATCGAATTACTCTACCCACCTTTCAAAAAGGATTTTGCTTTGCTCACGTTGGTTATCAGATTTATAATGGATACGCCTCACAAAAAGCGGTTGAGTCATTAATGAAAATGAAAACACTTGGAGCCAATTCATTTTCGATGACGCCGTTTACTTATATGCGTGATCCGAATAAACCGGTAAAGCTTAAGTACTGGGAATTCGCTGAGGGAGAGAGTATAGAAAGTATGATCAACTTAATGAATGCTGCACGCGATCTTAATTTAACAGCAATGCTAAAGCCGCATATTTATCTTGGCGAAAATAATTGGCCCGGTGTAATTGAAATGAAATCTGAAAAAGATTGGAAATTGTTTTTTTATTATTACGAAAAATGGATAATGCATTATGCAATTTTTGCAGAGATGTATCACGTTCCTCTTTTTGTAATCGGAAATGAATTTTCAAAAGCTTCGATTAATCACGAACAGGAATGGATTGAATTATCAAAAAAGATTAGAAAAATTTATTCGGGGAAAATTGTTTATGCACCAAACTGGGGTGATGAATTTGAAAAGCTGACTTTCTGGAATCATTTTGACTACATCGGTTTGAGCGAATATTATCCGATTAGTGAAAAAGATAATCCAACTGATGAAGAATTATTGAAGGGTGCTGAAGATGTTGTGAACCGAATTGAGCAAGTCCATCAAAAATTTAACAAACCGGTAATCTTCACAGAAGCCGGATTTAGAGCTTCAACAGCACCTTGGAAGACTGCACTGGAAAAGGAGGGGCGGGACGAGATTCATTTGCAAAATCAAGTTCGCTGCTATAAGGCATTGTTTACAGCAATTGAGAATGAAGACTGGTTAAAAGGAATTTACTGGTGGAAGTGGCCCAGCTATTTAGAATACAAAGGTTTTACTTTTGGTGAAGGGTATGATTTGTATTCCCCGAATAACGATGGGACTGAAAAAGTGATTAAAGAGTGGTACTCAAAAATATTTTGAAGTAGATTTCCATCATTCTCTGCGAGGATGGTGATTAACGGTTGATTTTATTTTGCTGCAATAATGAATCCGTTAGCTAACGTACTATGATGTTCTTACCTATTGCAGATGGATTCATCAACTTAACTTCGTAGAGGATTAATAAGACTGCCACTAAAATAAATCCGGACATTAGATCAGCTCGTCTAAAATTATTTCAAGTTCATCAACATCCGTTAAAGCATTTATTTCTTCAGCAGCGACTCTGCCAATCTCTTTTTGCTTTTCATCACGAATAATTATCAAAGGATATTTACTTTCTTTTGGATACTTCGATTCAAAATCATCAATATGCCAGAGTGTGATATTGTACTTCTGCTTTAACTCTTTAAATTTTTTCGTTTCGGTAAATGCACCGTGAGTTATCTTACATAGGTTACATTCATAAGTATCGGGAGAAATAATTTTGTGTGCTAAATCAAAAATTGAATTAGCCAACCCGTTTTTTGCTTTGTAGATAAATTGAATTTCCATCTCATTCAATATCAGATATTTTTACGTTATACTTTTTATAAATTCTTAAAAACTCGGCAGCACTCCATGCTTGAGAAATACATCCTTTAGGATTGTGCGGATAATCGCCATCAAAGATTTCTGAAATTGTACCTATCCCTGCAGTTGAAAGATGCGGAATAAATTTCTCAATAATTTTTTTTATTCTTTCCTGCTTTTCTTCCGGATAAGCATACTCAATCGCATCAGCAAAAGCACCAAGTAAAAATGCCCATACAGTTCCTTGATGATAAGCTGCATCACGCGAATACTGATTAACGGCATAAATTGGTTTATAATTTTTATCATCAGGAGAAAGGCTTCTTAATCCGAATGGTGTGTACAGTTTATCATAAACTTTATCTACAATTAATTTTGCTTTTTCTTTATCTAATAATTTATATGGAAGACTAACTGCATAAAGTTGATTTGGTCGAAATGAGGAATCTTGGTAATCTCCATCAACATAATCATAAAGATAACCGGCTTCTTCATTCCAAAATGTTTCGGTAAAATTTTTATAAATCCTATCAGCTTTTTGTTTGTAGAGAGTAATACATTCTTTATCATTAAATAAATCTGCAAGATAGGCAGCGATCATCAAAGCGTTATACCAGAGTGCATTTATTTCAACGGCTTTACCTTGTCGAGGAGTAACAACCCAATCGCCAATCTTTGCACCCATCCAAGTTAACTGCACACCCGGTTCACCGGCATAAAGTAATCCGTCATAGTCTTCGTGAATATTGTGGCGAGTTCCTTTCTCGTGCCATTCAATTATTTTTTTAAATCGCGGATAGATAGTTTCACGTACAAAATAAAAATCGTTTGTAGCATCAAAATATTTTTTTACTGCTATGAAAAACCAAAGAGTGGCATCAACAGTATTGTATTCGGGCGCTTCTCCACGATCTGGAAATCTATTGGGAATCATTCCACGATCCATCGAGTTCGCAAACGTTTCAAGGATGCTTTGTGCATCATTAAAACGATTTGTACTTAATGATAATCCAGGTAATGCAATCATTGTATCGCGTCCCCAATCCGAAAACCAGTGATAGCCGGCAATGATTGTTTTGTTCATTGCTTTTCTTTTTACAATAAATTGATCCGCCGCAAGGTTTAAACTTTTCAATACTTCATCATCAGCACAATTTTTAATTAACTTTTCTCTTCTTAGTTTTTCTTTGTTAAAAAGAGTAAAACAATCCTTTGTTATTGGATCGGTGGAAAAAGTTATTGCAATTTTATCACCTTTGTTCAGATTTACTTTAAAGTAGCCGGGCTTAAAAAGGTCTTCACGAAAATCGAGACCGCGGTCAAGTTCTTCGAGATATTCAAAATCATAATACCAATCTTGCTGAGAGACAAAATCTCCTTTGCTGATATTTGCGTAAAGCGTTTTCGGATGACCGTTAAATTTTAATTCAAACATCCCAACGTGAAAAGTATATTCGGAACGAATTGTTGGATCAGCTTTTCTGAGTGAATGAAAATCGCGCATCGCAACAAAAGGTGATAGTTGAAGTTGAAATTCGTTTTCGGAATCGAGTACTTCGTAAATTACTACTGTCTTGTTGCAGCCGTTTATAGCTGCGATTGTTTTCTTGAGCTTTACTTTACATACTTGATAAATAAATTCCGGGAATAAATTTTTATTGAATTCAACCAAATACTTGTAACCCTCGGGATGAACTTTACCGGGAAATTGATTTGTGGAAATTTCGTAAGCTTTATTTTTTATAATCAGAGTTTCATCAAGTTTTGAAACTATAACTTCTCTGTCAACTGGTGGATTAAGTGCTGCGACGAGTAGTCCGTGATAACGGCGCGTGTTTAACCCAAGCACTGTTGAACTTGCATAACCGCCAAGTCCGTTTGCGTCTATCCATTCTAATTTGGATGATTTAGTAAAATCGCTAAGTGTTTCTTGATTTATGTTAAACATAAATTTATTCCTTTAATAAAATACTTTTCCCTTAGAGTTACTTTGTGATCTGCCGCCTCAGACTTCGTGATACTTCGCGGTAAATTATTTTTACCACAAAGGCACTCAAAGTATCCGTCAACTGACGGACACGAAAGTGCACCAAGAATTTTATTTACTTTTTGGTTGTAAAATTTTTGCAATCAATCCCGTCCATCCGGTTTGATGTGAAGCTCCGACACCTCTTCCGTTATCACCGTGAAAGTATTCGTGAAATAAAATGTAATCCTTGAAGTGCGGATCGTTCTGAATTTTACTATTGTACTTAAATACCGGACGCTGACCATTTTCATCTTTCAAAAATATTTTTGATAATCTTTTCGCAAGCTCATCCGCGGCATCTTTTATTGTTACAAAATTTCCCGAGTTAGTTGGACATTCAATCGTAAAATCATCACCATAATAATGGTGAAAACGATACATTGATTCGAGAATTAAAAAGTTAACCGGAAACCAGATCGGTCCGCGCCAGTTTGAGTTGCCGCCAAACAATCCAGTATCAGATTCAGCGGGAGTGTATTTGACTTCAAATAATTTTCCATCAAGCTGCAGTTGATAAGGATTTTGTTCGTGATATTTTGATAGTGCGCGTATCCCATAATCCGAAAGAAATTCAGTTTCATCAAGCATTCGATTAAATAATTTTTTCATTCGGTGACCGCGAAGTAATGAAAGCAACCTTCTTTCTCCAACTCCTTTTTCATTCCAGCGGGAAACCAGGTTTGACATCTCCGGTTTATTTTTTAAGAACCAATTTAATCTTGCTGTAAACTCCGGAGCTTGTTTAATTAAATCAGGTTCAAGCACTTCGACAGCAAAAAGAGGGATCAATCCAACCATTGAACGAATTTTCAGATGAAATATTTTATCGTCAATATGAAGTGCATCATAATAAAATCCGTCTTCATCGTCCCAAAG
>DAOLIQ010000138.1:0-3086 GCA_035328465.1 Ignavibacteriaceae bacterium
CAGGAAGAAGCAATAATAGTTATCGCGGCTTAGTTAAGATTGGGAAAAAAGCCGAAGGCGCACGTAACTTCTCACAATGCGACTCTTTATTGCTTGGAGATAAATGCGGCGCACATACTTTTCCATATTTAGAAATTAATAATCCAACTGCACAGGTTGAGCACGAAGCAACAACATCTAAAATTGGTGAAGATCAAATCTTTTATTTAAATCAGAGGGGAATCTCAACTGAAGATGCTGTTAGTTTAATTGTAAATGGATATTGTAAAGAAGTGTTTAAAGAACTTCCAATGGAGTTTGCGGTTGAAGCACAAAAGTTATTAAGTATAAGTTTAGAAGGCAGTGTAGGATAAAAGCCTCACCCAACCCTCCCCTAAGGGAAGGGCTTAAGAAAGAATGTCATTCCCGCTGCCATAAGCATCCCTTTGGTAGGAAGCGGGAATCCAAAGGTTCAATAAAATAGATTCCTGCTTTCGCAGGAATGACAAGACAAGTTTGAAAATAAATAAGGAAATAAAATGTTATTAGAAATAAAAAATCTTCACGCAAATGTTGAAGGAACTGAAATCTTAAAAGGCATCAACCTAAAGGTAAACGCTGGTGAAGTTCACGCAATTATGGGTCCTAATGGATCTGGTAAATCAACACTGGCATCTGTACTTGCAGGCAAAGAGGAATACGAAGTTACAGCCGGTGAAGTTTTATACAACGGAAAAAATCTTTTAGAACTATCTCCCGAAGATCGCGCACGCGAAGGAGTTTTTCTAGCATTCCAATATCCTGTAGAAATTCCGGGCGTAAGTAATACAAATCTTTTAAAGACTGCAGTAAATGAAGTTAGAAAATATCGCGGAGAAGAACAGCTTGATGCAATGGAGTTTCTATCATTGCTAAAAAAAAAAAGCATGCTTGTTGAACTTGACTCAAAATTTTTAAGTCGTGCTGTTAATGAAGGATTTTCCGGCGGCGAAAAGAAACGAAATGAAATTTTTCAGATGGCAGTGCTAAATCCAAAGCTTGCAATACTTGATGAAACTGATTCAGGACTTGATATTGACGCACTTCGCATTGTTGCAAACGGTGTTAACAAATTAAAAACAAAAGAAAATGCTACAATCGTTGTAACACACTACCAAAGATTATTGGATTACATTATTCCGGATTTTGTTCACGTTCTTTACAAAGGTAAGATTGTTAAATCAGGTGGAAAGGAACTTGCACTTGAGCTTGAAGAAAAAGGATATGATTGGATAAAAAGCGATATTGCTGAGACTGTCGTTTAATTATAGTTGTCATTCCCGCGAAGGCGGGAATCCAAAAAATGAAAAATTAAAAGTAGATTCCCACTCCTGCCTCCCGCAGGCAGGTTCTTGGGAATGACGAATAGAAAATAGAATCAAATGGAAAATAAAACAGACATAAAACAATATTTCATCAATCAGTTTAATGAATTTGAAAAATCTTTAAACGGAGAAAAAACTTCGGACTTTCATAAAACCAGAAAAGATGCAATCAGTAAATTTGCTGATCTTACTTTTCCGACTCAAAAAGATGAAGAATGGAAGTACACAAATATTTCATCTTTGCAAAAGCACAACTTCTCCCCCGCTGTTGTTAAAGCAAATGTTTCATCAGAAACAATAAACAAGTTTTTATTTGATAAGATGGAACATAGTTTATTGGTTTTTGTAAATGGAAATTTTTCTCCTGAGTTATCAAAACTGATTGATATTCCTAAGGGTGTTGTAATTGGAAGTCTTGCAGAGGCATTGAAGAATGATAATCCAATTGTTAAAAAATATCTTGGCAAGTATGCAAAAAATGAAAATTATTTTTTCACAACTTTAAGTTCTGCTTTTACTAAAGATGGAGCTTTTATTTATGTGCCTGATGGAAAGGTTGTTGAAGATCCGATCCACGTAATATTTATTACGAAGGGTGGAAGTGAAAAGATATTAACCCAGCCGAGAAATCTAATTGTTGCAGGGAAGAACTCTCAGGTTACAATTATTGAACATTATGTTTCAGATGAGGATAGTATTTACTTCACAAACTCAGTAACTGAAATTGTTGCTGATGAAAATGCAATCGTTGATCACATAAAATTACAGGAAGAAAGTAATAAAGCGTTTCATATAGCACGAATGGAAGTTGATCAAGAGCGAAGCAGTAATTTTTCATCTCATTTAATTTCTCACGGAGCAGAAATTTCCCGAAATGATTTTAACGCAAGATTTAATGATGAAGGCGGCGAGTGTATGCTTAACGGACTGTTTATGATTTCTGATGAGCAGCTTTTTGATGCCCATACGATGATTGATCACGCTAAGCCTCATTGCAACAGCCACGAACATTACAAAGGAATTCTGCAGGATAAATCCAAAGGCGTGTTTAACGGTAAAGTGATGGTTCACCCGGATGCACAAAAAACAAATGCTTTTCAGGAAAACAATACAATTCTTCTATCCGATAATGCAGTGATGAACACAAAACCCCAACTCGAAATTTTTGCTGATGATGTTAAATGCTCACACGGCGCAACGATTGGAAAATTAAATGATGAAGCAAAATTTTATTTAAAGTCACGCGGTATTGGTGAAGAATCTGCAACGGCAATTTTAATTCATGCTTTTGCAAGTGATGTTATAACATCAATAAAAATTCCTGCTTTAAGAGATTATCTTGAAGAAATTATTACAAAGCGATTTAATCAATAGAAATTGAGATTTTGTTTGTTGTCATTCCCGTGTAAACGGGAATCCACAATATTCTTAAAAATAAATTTCCCTTTCGTGGGAATGACATAATTTAATTATAAATGTTCGTTTATTGTTGCATAATAAATTTATATTATAGAAAGTTCGGGAATGGATTCCAAAGCTGATTCTGCTTTAATTGTAGAGAAAAAAATATATGATGTTCAGAAAATCAGAAATGATTTTCCTATTCTAAAAATATTAGTTCACGATAAACCGCTAGTTTATCTTGATAATGCAGCAACCACCCAAAAACCGCAATACGTTATTGATAAAACAAACTATTACTATGAAAAATACAACGCAAATATTCACCGCGGTGTTCACGCA
>DAOLIQ010000138.1:3186-5417 GCA_035328465.1 Ignavibacteriaceae bacterium
TTTGAAGAAACAACATACAACGAACTTCCACACAAGTTTGAAGCTGGTACTCCAGACATTGCAGGCGCAATCGGTTTAGGTGCAGCAATTGAGTACATCGATAAAATTGGACTTGAAAATATTGCTCATCATGAAAATCTTTTGCTTGAATATGCAACCAAAGCCGTTTCAGATTTAAAAGGATTAAGAATCATCGGAACTGCTAAAGAAAAAATTGGAGTGCTATCTTTTCATTTTGAAAATGTTCATCCACATGATGTTGGAACATTTTTAGATTTTGAAGGAGTTGCAATTCGTACTGGTCATCACTGTACGCAGCCATTGATGCGAAGATTTGGTGTTCCTGCAACATCACGAGCATCATTTGGAATGTACAACACAATTGAAGAAGTTGATGTTTTAGTTAACGGACTAAAAAAAATTTTAGAGGTATTCGGATAATGGATCAGGAATTAAGAGAACTTTATCAGCAGGTAATTTTAGATCATAATAAATCACCAAGAAATTTTAGATTGATTGATCACCCGACAAATCATGCTGAAGGGTATAACCCGCTTTGCGGTGATAACATTAATGTTTTTCTTTCTATAAATGATGCAGGCATAATTGAAGATATTTCTTTTCAAGGTTCCGGATGTGCGATTTCAAAAGCTTCTGCTTCATTGATGACATCATTACTAAAAGGTAAATCAGTTGCAGAAGCTGAAAAGATATTTAATAAATTTCACGAGTTAGTAACTGATAAGCTTGGTGATAATCCAGATATCGATGAACTTGGTAAACTTGCTGTGTTTGGCGGAGTAAGAGAATTCCCTGCACGAGTAAAGTGCGCTTCACTTGCCTGGCATACAATGATAAATGCTTTGCATAATAAAAATGAAAAAGTGGTAACGGAGTAACCGATCGTCATCCTGAGCGGAGACGAAGGATGACCTATATTAACTGAATAGTCACACTACGACTTGGCTCAGTGTGACACAAAAATGAATATGGCACAAATAACTAAACAAGAACTAGAAGAAAAAATAATTCAAACACTGAAATCATGTTACGATCCTGAGATTCCTGTTGACATTTTTGAGTTAGGTCTGATTTATGAGATTGCAATTGATGACGATTACAATGTAAAAATTAAAATGACATTAACATCACCAATGTGCCCAGTTGCGGGATCACTTCCACCGGAAGTTGAAGGAAAAGTAAAAGCAATTCCGGAAGTAAAAGATGCGAAGATTGAATTGGTCTGGAGCCCGCCCTGGGATAAAGATATGATGTCTGATGTTGCCAAAGTTGAATTAGGATTTTTTTAAACACAATAGCACGCTGATGACACTGATACAACTGATCTGCGCTGATCAGTAAAATCTGCTTAATCTGTGTGCCATTCAAAAAAATAAAGGAGTAAAAATGTTCAATATACTTTCGCGTCCGCCAATGTATGATCAGGACGCAGTACAATCAATGCGCGACGAATTGCTTGCAGTTGGTTTCAAAGAATTGCTTACACCCGAACAGGTTGATGAAGCAATAAATGTAAAAGATGATAAAACTGTTTTAGTTATGATTAACTCTGTTTGCGGATGTGCTGCAGGAAGTGCACGACCTGGAATTTCACTTGCGTTACAGAATAATATAATTCCAGATAAACTTTATACCGGATTTGCTGGACAAGAAAGAGATGCAGTTGAGCGAATAAGACAGCACATAAAAGGATTTCCACCATCCTCGCCAAGCGTTGCTTTATTTAAGAATGGTGAGCTAATTTATTTTATGCGAAGAATGGATATCGAAGGATATTCTGCTGAACAAATTGCAAAAACCCTTGTTGATGTTTTTAATGATAAATGTAATGCTAAAGGTCCATCAATTTCTGCAGAACAGTTTTCACAAGTAATGTATGCAAAATCATGTGGATCAAAAATTCCGTTATTTAAAGGAAATTAATATTGTCATTGCGAGGAGTCCTTTAGGACGACGAAGCAATCTGTAATGTAGATTGCTTCTCCCGATAAATCGGGTTCGCAATGACTGTATGAAAAAAGAAAAATGAAGTTTAGCACACAAGAAGAATATGGTTTAAGATTATTACTTAGAATTGGGAAAAGTGATTCTGAAAAAGGAATGACAATTCCCGAACTGAGTGAGCAGGAAAAACTTTCCGAAGCAAATGTTGGAAAGATTCTACGCGCATTACGTCTTGCCGGATTTATTGAAAGTTCACGTGGCCAATC
>DAOLIQ010000139.1:0-5395 GCA_035328465.1 Ignavibacteriaceae bacterium
TTAAAATCAGAACAATCAAAAATTTCAAAATGAAAAAAAAAGCCTCACCTTTCCATAGGAATCCCTTCGGGAAAATCCTCTCCAAAGGAGAGGACTTTTAAATTCCAATGCAAAGAACTTAGAACATGTAGGTGCGTAGCTCGCTACGCACCTACAAATGCAATTCCCCTCTGTCATCCAAAGTGTCGAATGTAGCACAGACAATCATGTCTGTGCGAGCCAGTTAAAGAATGTCCCACTTCGATCCCGCCAGGTCGGGGCAGGGGTGCGTTCTCAAAAACCTCCGGGGTTACAAGGCAAAACCTCTGAGGTTGCGCTGTTCCACTCTGTCATCCTGAGCCTGTCGAAGGGCAACCTCCAACAATCAACCTCCAACCTCCTTTTACTCTATTCTTCTATTTGCTGCTGTAAGGAATTTGCTTCCTTATAATACTGATCCGTTTTTAACATAGGTATATAGTCGTGAGGTTGTTCCAATCTCATCTTCAATTTCTTTTCGAAACGTTTAATTATTTTTATAAATAACCTGATAGTTTCATTTAGTATTTCAAGTTCATTTTTACTGATCAGCTCTTTGTGATAAAGCATATAATTAAGTCTTGCAAATTCACTAGCCGCATAATTATTAGTCATTATGAAAAGCCGGATAACAGCCGGTGATTTTTCATCTGGTGCGGGATATCTATTATTAATAAAAATATTCACCGGTTTTTTAATTTCCTTTGCAAGAGTAATATCACCTTTCACTCTCATCTTATGTGAGAAATGTACATAAAACTTTGCTGCTGCTTTTGTTCGGGCAAAGAATTCTAATGCTTCAGGTATTTCTTTTCGTTTCATCGTTTTTTTTCACTCCATAAAATCGTTAACACCGAATTTAATTTTGACATTACAATATTTTCTTCCCAGAATTGAGAATTACCGCACCTCTTATCTTCTGAAAACCAGGCAGATGCGGGAACCAGATCTGCACCCTCCTGCATTGTTTCACCCTTAAAGAAATCTGATGCCGGTGAATCTTTGCTTACTTTAAATCCAATTGGTATCCATTTCAAAGGGAAGTATTCGCTGATGGACCTCCATTTAACTTCGCCGTAATTGCTCTTCGGGTCTTCTTTACTGCTGTAGATAACTGCAATAGGGAAGCGTCCGTGCCCGGCATAACGGATTGCAGCGGCGCTTAATGAAACTCCAAAATGATCCGCTATATCTTTTATCAACTGCATATTGATGTCGCGCTTCCTTACAAAATCACTGAACCAGGGTTTGTACATTAGCAGTTCGGCAGCGAATTCATTTGCTTTTTGCTCAAACAAACTTCCGAATTTATAACTCAGCAAATCTTTTGAAGAGCAGCTGAATTTTTTAAGCATACTTTCTTTTTCGATAAAATAATGACCGAGTTCGTGTGCGATAGTAAAATTTCTTTGACCGGCATAATTGAATGAATCTTTGATTGACATAAGACCATATCCATCTTCAAAATTTATTCTGCCGATATGAGTAGTCATAGGTATTTCTTCAATGGCTATAAATTCAGCCCACGCGATTGCTTCGATATCTAATTGTTTCTGATCTTTGAAACAATATTCTTCAATTACGTTTTTTGCTTTTTCTTCAGGTGTCATTTTCTTAAAAATGCAGTTGAGGGTGTCTCAAAAGTCAGTTTTTGTTTGTTATTACCATGAAAACGGGAATCTATAACGCTTAAAATAAAGTGGATTTCCACTTTCGTGGGAATGACACTTCTGTACTTTGGACTTTTGAGACAGCCTTTTAGGGGTGAGGCTTTTTATTTTGGTTTTTTAATTTTGCAATCAACTTCAATTTCTCCTGCTCAGTAAGCAAATCCTTTCTTTCCATTTCATTAAAGCCTTCCTTTTGATTTCTTGCTGCCAGCATATGTAAATTTTGTGTTAAGGAATCAGGCGAGCTTTTTTCCGTTGGAACCTGAGTTTGATAAGCCTTTTTAAACTGTTCACCCTGTTCGAGTTTCAACTCCGCCTTTTTTTGTTTGATCAATTCTAAAGTATCCTGCTGCGATTGTTCCGTATCGATTCCTTCCTCCTCTAATTGTGCAATAACTTCGTCGATGTTTTCCTCTAGAGCTTCAAAATAGAGCTCAATGAAGTTATCAAATCTATATTTCATATATGCCTCAGTTTTTTCTTTTAATGTTTTTGGTATATTTGATTTTTTTATAAAGAGACAATTTTCCTTCTAATTCGTTTTAATGCGTTCTCAACGTCTTTAACTGTTATTCCTAATTTTTTACCAATTTCCTGGTTTGATTTGACGCCGTTTAATCTTTCCTGGAATACGTAATAAGCCTCCAGATCGTCTTCCAGTTGTCTTTCCGTATCCAAGATAAATTCTTCGTAATCCTGTTCAAATGTATTTGTATTTTCACTATAATTTTTTGCTCTTTGTATATCGTAATTTGTATTCTCAGAAACCTTTCCATTTTTATAAACAACATCTGCCGGTATGGTTTCTGCTTTATTGTTCCTATTCTTTTCTTTTGATTCAAGCCCTGTTTCCCTTATATCATATAAGGGCGGGAGATTGGAACCCAGTTTCTTCCTTTCGTTTTTAATAAAACTCACAATACACATGAAAATAAATTCCACAATATTAGGACACTGGGCTTTATTCCATTTTCTATTTTTTTTTGTATTTGTTTCAAGCATTTTTGAAATAACTACCGAAACTATCTCTTCTGCGTCATAACCTGATATTTTCGCTTGTCCAGTATATTTATATAAATTTTGCAATGCTTGATGGTTTAATTTCGTCCGAAGATTCTTATCGGACCTAAAGGCAGCATCTAACTCATTTATTACTTCATCTATTGAAGCAATATCACTTGCATCTTGAAGCGGTTCAGGGTCATCGTCTGGATTATCGGCTGTCTTTTCAGTTTTTTCTGATGAATTAACTTTTTCCACATTATTAGGGACAGGTAACTTTTCTGCATTTGAGTTTCTGATCATTAATAATTTCTCCTGTTTTATTAATATATACTCTAAAAAAACCGATTTTGCCGTTCAAGTTGAAAAAAAATAAAAAAAAATAATTCACCTTGCCAATTTTTCTTGCTGTCCGTTATCCGTTAACTAATCGAAATGGATTATTTCTGTAAAGGAGTACTTCGGACAGCATCTAAAATTTAAACAAATTGAGATTCCGAAAAAATCTGTTATCCAATGGAAATGGACTAAATGACATCAAGCTTAACTCTGCGTAAGATGAGTTCCTAATTCGCCTCATGCTGATTTAAATTTTTAATTGCCGCGACTTTTAGAACCTTTGTGTCTATTCAATTTCGAGAAGAGAACTCGCCCTAAATTTCTCTCTTAAAATCAGAGGGACTTTGAAAATAGGTTGTTTTAAACCCCTTCTCTTGCTAAGAGAAGGGGTTGGGGATGAGTTCCCTGTTTGACAAATAATTTTCACTCAGGCTCTTTATGCCGGTAATCGTTCTGTTCCCAAACTCGCGGCTTTAGCCAAATAAATTATGGTATAAGGGACAAGCCATTATCTATTTTATATTTGAAGAGGTTGGCTCATAGGTCTATTTCTGTCAACCTGTTCGATTCCATTATCTGTTTCCGTTAGCCAACGGATAAAGGTCGGAATCACACTTATTAGCAATTTCCTATTAAATTAAAAAACTGTTTGTGGTGTCCTATTATTAGGGACTTCTCAAAAATTCAATGTGTCATTCCTGTGCAAACAGGAATCCATTGATTATTAAGCAGATTCCCACTTTTGCGGGAATGACAGACAGTTAGAAACCTATTTTTCAGAAGTCTCTATTATATACTCCAATTCTATCCATTTTGCCGCCTTGCGAAGAAAAAAAATAAACGGCAAATCCTCAGTTTTTAGAGTATATAAAGTAAAGATAATTTTTATTGCCGCTAATGTTAAATTTTATTATAAGGAAAAATGGTTTAAAACATATTCAAAGAGTTCTGAGTTTACAGACCTATTTCACACCTATTATACACCTATTGTACTCCTATTTCTCTCGGGTTACCAGCAGCCCCGAGAGGAAAGCAAGACCGGTTAAAAGGTTGATTAAAAAACCTGTATCCGGAATATTTAATACTACAATAAGGATACGCGCCCCTGACTCCATCGGCTCCTTTACATTAAAACTTAAGTGTCATAACAATTAATAAATAATATTTAGGAGAAATTAAGTTGGCAAAACTTAAGAAAAACATCCTTGGGCAGGTAACTGGTGCTCTTGGAGAAGTCGTATTCAAACAGTTCAATGGTGAAAATTATATGGCGACCAGACCGGATTCATTTATGCCCGGTGTTGACCCCGAATCCATTGCAAGAAGAAGCAGGTTTGCACTTGCTATCAGGCTTGCCCGTGCGATCAATCAATCGGAAAGACTGAAATCCATCTGGAGTATAAAGACTCCCGCTGGTGTAAGTGTTTTCAACTACATCTTCAAGCGTAATTATCCATTTGTTTCGCCTTCTGGGGTTTCCGACGGTGCAATGCTGATTCCCGATGTAGGATTCGGTGTTACTGTAACAGCCGTAAACTTAACCTCAACAGGCTTAACCGTGGATATCAGTGCAATCGGTACGAATGCCGGCATCATTACTGCATCAGAACCTAATATTAGTATGATTGCGGTTTTGTTCCTCAGTAATCCTGCCGATCCTCTGCAGCCTGCTTATAATTATTTGACTTTAGAGTCGGGTAATTTAAGTACGACTTTGAACACTGCATTAAGTTTTAGTGCATTGCTCACAAGTCAGGAAACGCAGTTGTTTAATCTCTATCAGGATCAAAAAGCATTTTTTGTACTTACTACACTTGATGCTTCCGGTGCTGTAGTGCATTATTCAAGCACTGTACTTGCAGTTTAATCATTAAAACCTTTCGCAGGTGAAATGCGCATCGCCTGCAGTTAAGATGATTAGCCATTCTCCACTCTCTTTCCTTCTGCACGTGAAGAGGGAAGGAGGGAGGGGGGTGGTTTTTTTATGTGTTTGCCGGCAGGGGCTGAGAGAATTGTATTTTTTACTGAAGCAGATGACAATCAATTTCGCTCAAATAAGATGTTATCTTTTTACGTGCGTTAACTCGTTATTCCTAAAAAAAAGCCGCTATCTCCAACCCGTCCGGTGAAATTTGCAAAACAAGTATTTAACCGGGTAACCAAAAATCTAATTATAAATTAAAAATGATAAATTATAAATTATTCCGGTGCCATCAGTTCAGGTTTTACTATAGATTCAGTGCAGTGAATTATTACCCTGCCCGAATTGATAAAGAAATCAGTATAAAAATTCCTAAATGAATTAAAAAAAAAGCCTCACCTAAATCCTCTCCAAAGAAGAGAACTATTAAAAAGCAATTACTTCC
>DAOLIQ010000140.1:0-5363 GCA_035328465.1 Ignavibacteriaceae bacterium
TTGACTCCTCTCAATCTCAAACCCGCTGTTATTCCTTTCAGTCGCCGTTGACCAGTTTAACGAAGCGGAGTTTCGTTCTACATTTGCCGTGAATGATGTGAGTTCAACCGGAATACCTCCGGTGGTTAATCCTTTGATGAACATTAGAGTGCTGGGAATTCCACTTGGCGGTAACTGCCCAACAGCAACCAAATCACCTCTGTCGTCTTCATCAAAATCAGCGAAGAAGGGGGAGAAGACTCCCGAATATCCTCCGATTCTAATTTTGTACGTAAATACACCCCCGTTATTTTCATAAAGTGAAATACAATTTGAAGCGTTATTACCGACCATAATATCTAAATCTCCATCACTGTCAACATCACCCACCGTTATACCGGACACATTTAATAGATCCGGTGAATATGCAGAAGGGAGAATAGAAGCAGGCATAAAAGTACCATCTCCATTTCCAAGAAGGACTGACATAGTTGTAGATTCCCAGAAATTAGACGAAGCAATATCGAGGATGTCATCGCCATCGAAATCTGCAACAACAATATCTGTTGCCCCTCCCTGACTTCCGATGGCATAATTAACTGGATCATTGAAATCACCATTGCCATTTCCAATTGAAATATTTATTAATGCACCTGCAGTGCTTGTAGCTATATCTATGTTCCCGTCATTATTAAAATCACCGGCAGCGATAGGGGCAACTCCAGGACCAATGACTTCAATTAGTGGATCAGCAAATGAGGCATTCCCATCGTTAAGGCAAATGAATAACCTCATACTAGAATTTGTTACGTTTGGACACCCAAGCCACTCGGTAACCAAAACATCTTCATCGCCGTCATTGTCAACATCAAAAGCATCTATATCATACCATCCGCAAGAACCAATAGATTTTGTTTGAACAGTGCCGAAAATGCCGTTACCATTATTTATTGCATAATGAAAATCATAAGGTGGAGAGTTGATTGCAGTTGCGAATAGTAAATCTGGGAAGGAATCACCATTAAGATCTCTGAATTTTGCCTGAACACCACCGCCTCTTATAGAATATGAAATACCGGTACTAAAAATACCGTTTCCAAGATTTATCTGAACTTTAACCGTTACTCCAATTGCTGCACGACCTGAAGCCGATGTTACGATATCAAGATCGCCGTCACCATCAATATCAGCAGCATCTAAACTTCCGGCAATGGAGCTGCCTGTGTCGAACAGATGAGGAAGAGGGAATGTTCCTTGACCGTAATTCTTGTGCACAGTAATTTGCATTGAGTATGAGTCAGCCGTTAAAATGTCCACCCACCCATCACCGTCAACATCACCGAGCATAATATCAACAGTATTTTGACCAGCGGGATTTCTGTAAGGCGGGAGCAATCCGCCCGATCCGTTATTAATAAAAACCTGGTAGCCGTCAGTAGTTCTCGCATTAGTAGATGTTGCTACGATGTCTGACCAGCCATCAGCGTTGAGGTCCGCAGTTTCAATATCCATCATCCCCCCGGAAAAATCATTAGACTGAATCGTCTCCGGCGTAGAAAACGAATTACCAAGATTTCTGAATAATTCAATCCCGAACAAGTTCAGATTAGAGTAGAGAATGTCTTGATCATTGTCATTATCAATATCAGCCAGCCAAACAGATGGAAATAAACCATTACTCGTTTGGGAGATTGAATATTCAGTTCTATTCGAAAAATTTCCTGTGCCGGAATTCAACAATACATTTAGAAAACCATTTTCATTTGCAACTACAAGGTCAATAAAACTATCATCATCCATCTTTGCCGCTTCAATTCTATAAGGGGAATCACCGGCGGCGTAACTGACTGCAGGTGAAAAAACTCCACTGCCAGTATTCAATAAAATTCTGATTGTATTCTGCGAACCAAAAGTTCCGTAGTTAGCAACAGCGATGTCAATATTTCCATCACCGTTAAAATCTGCAGCAGCAATGCCTGCTGCTCCGATCCCAACTGTGTAAGTTGCAGGGCTTCCAAATGTACCATCGCCATCATTCATAAAGACGGAAATTGAATTACCATCCCAGAATTCTCCGGAGTTAGAAACCACTACATCTAAAAAACCATCATTATTAAAATCTGCTGTTTCGACAAACTGTGAAGTTTCGGGCGAATTATAATGAGCTGGCGTGCTGTTGAAAAGTCCTTCGCCATTATTCTTTAAAACAACAAATCCTTTTGCGCTTCCCATGAACCCACCAAAATATTTTGAAGCAACGACATCCGAATCTCCATCATTATCAAGATCAACAAGTTTTGAACTTGATAAAAAATACGTTTGATTTCCAATCTGCGTGTTGTAACCATACCATGTGCTGTCAAAAGGTGGGGTACCCAATTGTGCGTGACTTTGATTCGTTCCAATGAGTAAAACCAGAATAACATAAAATGAAAAACATTCGCGAAATGTTTTAACTGAAATTAAATTGAACTTGAAATAGTGGTTCATAGATTACCTCGATTGTTAAATTGAAAAGCAGTTTCAATCCCCTTGACATAAAAAAATATTATCGTCTATCTGCTTTTAATAAGTAGGGAGCCGAAGCTCCCTGAATTTTATTTTAATAAAAGTAGCTTTTTAGACTCGAACAATCCTCCAGCCTGCAATTGATAAATATACATTCCGCTTGCAAGATTGCTTCCATCGAATTGCAGTTTATAAACCCCGGCATCCTTTACTTCGTTAACCAGAGTTGTCACTTCATTTCCAAGTATATCATACACTTTCAACGATGTAAATCCTGTTTTAGGAAGGGAGAAAGCGATTGTGGTTGTAGGATTAAAAGGGTTGGGATAATTCTGCTCAAGTGAAAATTCAGTTGGTGTAGTTATTTCAACTTCAATAGCATTTGAATATTCAAACGTTCCGTCAAAATCAATTTGCTTTAATCTGTATTGATATTTTCCTGCAGAAAGATTTTCATCAATGAAGTAATAATTCTTTGATTCTGTGGTTGTGCCGAATCCGGGAATAAAAACGGTTACACTCCATTCCTGATTGCCGACTGAAGACTGTTGGCTGCCAACTTGTTTTCTTTCAATCTCAAAGCCACTGTTATTTAATTCAGTAGCAGTCTGCCAGCTCAATGCTATAGAATTACCAACAATACTTGCACGGAACGAAAATAATTCAACTGGAACGGAATTTTGAACCGTAAGTACAGCCACACCTCTTCCCAGACAACTCATCCATAATTCATAACCACCACTTACCTCACGTACTTCAAAATCCTTGATAGTACTGTTCGGAAGACCACCCCATTGCGGAACTCCGCCAGGAGGAGCCGGAAACATACCAACATTTACTCCATCATACCAGCACAAACCGTTGTCATTTGATGGATACTCGCTGTCGTACTGCATCCAAAGTCGCCCATCTGATGTTACAGCCAAGGGACGAACGTGTTCACCCGGGAAAGGCCAACCCAGATCGTGTTGAAACACTGTATACGAACCATCGTTCGCATTGAGACGGATAAGCGTGCTACCACTGACGGTAAATTGAGTCCACGTTCCAATCCACACAATGTCACTATCATCAACAGCTAAGCCAGTGAATGAAGCGGCCGAACCGGGGAAATCACTCGGAGAACGAGAGAACGAAGAGCTTCCATCAGTACGTAATAACTCGAAGTCAGTTGAAGCCCATATTGTCCCATTATTTGTAAGATCCTTTTTTATTTGGCTACCCCATCCTGTCAATGGAACAACAATCCAATCAGGGATAGTTTCATCGTAGTATCTGACATTGAAATATTCGCCCAGGCTCCACAACCTGCCGTATGAATCTTCAACAAATCCTTTCGAGGTATTAAATGAATCTTCCAAAGCAAAAAAATCAACTCCATTCCAGGCGTGGATTCCATGGAATGTTGGATTGAATACAACATCTCCGTTTAAAGGTCTTCTATAAATTGCCTGGGTATTGTCTGCATCATAGGGAAAAGTATATCCCAAGCCATAAGTGTACTGGTTGAAGCCTATCCAGTTTGTACCATCAAATTTTTGAAACCCGCCAATACCAGTTCCTGCATTTCCAGTCATCCAAACATTTCCTTCACTATCTAAGGCAAGATCCTCTACGAAATAATCAATTTGAGAAGTATTGGTTATTCTATAACGCTGCCAGTTTCCTGTAGCAACATCACGTTTTGCTGCTCCTTCAAGACCGCAAACCCAAACATTACCCTGTTGATCAGCATCAACGGAGAGAGTAAATTCGCCAGGTCGCCAGGTTCCAAAATTATTCCAGATTGAGCCGTCAAACATCCAAGTCTCACCAGAAGTAGTAACTAAGAGAGCTTTGCCGTTTCCAAATGCTTTAAATGCATCAATATAAAAACTTACATTTATGTACGGTGGGGTAGGATAAACCCAAACTCCATCGGGGCGCTGATATTCGAGTGTCTCCCAATCACCATTGTCTGACATTCGTAAAGCCCAAAAATTTCCTGTTTCATCTACACAATCTTTTCCAGGCAATCCTGCAATGTCCCCAACTGCCGAAGGTGTATAGTACGATAATTGGTTTGTTTCGCTGTTATAAGTGAATACATTTCCAAAATATGTATCTGCCGACCAAACTAAATAACTGCCGTCCGATTTAGGTTGTACGGCTATTCGAGTATTGCCACCTGGTAGACGAGTCCACTCTTCATTTTTAGGATTAAAACGAACAAGCCCACCACTCGTAAACCAGATGGTGCTGTCAGGTGCTAAATCAATGTCATAAGTAAATCCTTCCAAATCTGAATTGTTAGGCTCATATTTTTCAATTGATGATATACCGATCTGGGGATTAAATTTTAATGCACCTGTAAAATTTCCCATCCAAAGATTGTTATCATAATCTTCTACGATATCTAAAATTTGAACTTCCCCATTATCAAAAGATCCTAATATGGGTAAGTCAACGTTAGAGTAATTTATCCATTTGTTTTCTGATTGGTTAAATTTTGCAAACCCGCCTTCGCCCCAATTGCCTGTACTAGCTGCGATGTATGGGTCTCCATTTCCATCTACCCAGAGGGCTGTTGCTTGATCTCCTTGTATTCCGGTGTTGCCGGGCCGATAATAACGCCAGGAATACTCGGGTTGGGCAAGCAGTGATCCTGTTATTAGAAATATTTGTAAGGCGATAAACAACTTGTGAATTTGTGACATTAATATCTCCCTATTTTTTTTATTAATTATTTTATCATTTGAATCTTTTTGGTAGCAGTATATTCTCCGGTTTGTAGCTGATAGATATACACACCGCTTGAAAGGTTACTGGCGTTAAACTGAACTTTATAAACCCCGGCATCCTTTACTTCGTTAACCAGAGTTGTCACTTCATTTCCA
>DAOLIQ010000141.1:0-5216 GCA_035328465.1 Ignavibacteriaceae bacterium
ATTTAATGAATTATTGTAAATTTAATTTTAGTATTACGAATACTTACTTCATATACACGATAAATTATGATCCTTGTTTCCCCGGAAATTAAAAATTCATCGAATAAATTTACTTAAATTTGTCGAAGCAATGACTAAGCTTATTATGAATATTCAAAATTATTTTACCAAAACAAAATCTCTTCTCTTAGAAATACTTCTATTAATGTCATTCGTCTGCTGCCTGATGTCAGGGACAATTTCAAATTACACTACTTCATCATTTCTTATTAAATCAGCAGCATTTCTTATTATTATTTTGTTGATTGCACTTAAGGAAAGATCACTAAAGGAACGGCTCTTGAATCGGACTTCAGATTTTGATTTTGCTAAGGCAATTAAGATTGTTTCTTTACTTATTGTACTTCCGTCTTTGACCTTATTTTACTCAGCAAATCCGCAATTTGGATTTCTGAAAATTCTCAACCTTATTTTAAGCGCACTCTTTCCGGCTTTGATTTTATTTTATTTACAGATTGATTGGAATGCTGACCGGTTGAAACTTCTTGTGATGCTGGTATTACTTACAGCACTTATTTCAGCCGCTGTTATTCTTATTGAAAAACCATTTTATTATGATCAGGTTTATGATCTTATGACTTTCCATTGGAGCCATGTTTTCTTCGGCAGATTTTTAGGTCTTGCCTTTCTTGCTTCATTAATATTTACAATTAATCAAAATCAAATCAGAGCGAAGGTGTTATTATTGATTGTTACACTTTTTATCGCTTTCGGGTTAATAATTACCGGACTTCGGTCGGCAATTAGCGGAGTTGTTGTTTCCTCACTTTTTCTTATAGCTGCAGGACTGATTAAAAGAAAAATCAGTTCTCAAACAATCATGCTTGTGACGTCAGTTTTGTTTGCAGGAGTGATTCTGTTTTTTATTGCCGGCGCATGGCAAGGGAATATTAGAACAAGAATTGATAATTTGGTTGAAACATTTCAACTTAAAGATTCCGAAGATGAAGCAATCGAATCAAGAATCGAAGGTTACAAAGTCGGTGTTCAAATGATTTCCGATTCGCCATTAATAGGGAGGGGTTTCGGGGGTTTTAAAAGTATCTATAAAGGAAACAAGATCGGCTATATTATTAACTATCCCCATAATATTTTTATTGAAGCATTTGCAGAGATGGGTGCGGCTGGACTGCTATTAATCATTTTTTTAATTATAGTCATATTAAAAAAGTCTTTTGATATCTCTTATCAGTTATTTGCCGTAATCATCTTCTCACTCTGGCTGGCTCAGTTTTCTAAAGATATACCAAGTCAAACAACTTTGTGGGTCGGGCTGGCGTTTGTGTTTAAGAAGAAGCAATAATAAAGGGCTTCTGAAAAATTCAATTTGTCATTCTCGTGCACAGGGGAATCCATTGATTATTTGATATATTTCCATCCGTTGGATGTTAATAGGAAATCTATTTTTCAGAAATGTCAATAAAATTAGTTAATTACCCGATAACCGCCTTCTCTACAATAGACTTGACAAATCCTCTCTCTTCCAGCTTCCGATTATCCTCAATTGCTGTGCTTTGCTCTAAAAACTATATTCTTAAATGCCCTGAAGAAATAAATAACATCAGTCTTTAGCGGTGATTTATCATACATATCAAAATACTTACTTTCAGATTTTTCAATAGCCTCGATAGTCTCCGGCATGTCTGAATAAAATGGAGGTATCAAGCCCGGTTTATACTGTAATCGGCGCTTCTGATGTTCGGGTGAATAGAGACTTAAATAGTGCCGGCTGATAGGGCGCACACCAAAAAGTTTTATATCACCTCTGATCAGATTGTATAACATCGGAAGTTCATCCACCCATACTTTTCTTAAAATGGAGCCTAACTTTGTTATTCGAAAATCATCTTTGAACTTACCGCCAATCTCAAGGTTATTAATTTCATAAATAAACTCCTGCAGATATTCGGAATAGGGGTGCATGGTTCTTATTTTGTAAACAAAAATCTCCTTGCCGTCTTTTCCCTGCCGCCTGGTTTTAAAGATAAAACTGTAGGATGGATTTTTTTCCGCAATCGGTTCACGGAATTTTTTTACTGCAAAATAAATTAAGTTATCAATTTCTTTAAGACCGACAATTTCAAACCCGCAATAATACAATCTCCCGAATGCTTCAGTCAATGATAATGCTCTGTTCCTCCCTTTTGTAAAAGCAAAAAGTATTTTCCTTATAACAGGAATTTTAGGAATAATCCTGTACCAGATAAAATCAAAAAAATAAAACAAGTGTGCCGTAAGGAAGGGGTACTTCTTAATAAACCTCTGATACCTGTTCCGTATTGGTTCTAATGAACCGACATAAATTCCGCCGTCAACAAGTCTTTTGTTCAACCCGACGAGATAAGAATTGATTAATCTAAAATCATTCATCTCACGCAGGTTGATAAATAGTTCAAGGTTCTGATCGGGTAGAGACAGAATATTAAACATATCTGCCGATCTGATTACAATGCTGTTCCTGAGGTCAAAAGTTGCGAGGTCTAATTTTTTATCAATAAAAGAAAAAACAGAATCATAACCCCGCAGGTAATTATTTTTTAATCTCATTATCAATTTATCATCTGATACTTGCTGGGGGTTAAGAGAATATTTCCCATTCGAGTGAATTCTTTTAGGCTGTTCGGTTTCTTTCATTTCAAATGCAGTTAGAAAACGGTTTATCACACTGTCAACCTTTGGATTCATTTTATCTGCGAACAAATACAGTGTCAGAACCAGCGATAGAAGCGAGTAAAAAAATACTGACCATAAATACAATGCTCTGTATTCATTCGGAAACCTTAACAGAAAAACAATCGCTGATACTGCCGCAATTATTAAAATAAAATTTTTCACCTGCACACTAATACAAGACCACACGTTGCGTTCTTCCACCAGCCTGAATTGGTGTGACGTAAATGAAGAAACAAACCAGCCAAGATAGATCGCAAGCGTCATCAAAAGATTATTCTCGTTTAAATTCTCTACTCCAAACTTGTAAAAATTAAATATTGCCAGTACAATTGTCAGTATTGAAAAATCGAGCAGTACAAAATTTGAATTTATCCTTTTCCTCTTAGGTTTAACCTCGATCTGATTATTTAATGAACGGATAAATTCCAGCAAAACTTCTATCGTCAGTGCAGTCATAAAAGACGCGACAAGTGTCACACGTGAGGTGCTTATCTGAGAAAAGACTGAAAGTATAATAGAGCTTAACCCGAAAGCGATGATGAATGAAATCCATACCTTATTAAGCCTGGAGTAAAAATTTCGTTTAGCCCGGTTTCTAAAAGAACCCGATGCTAATCCCCCTGCTGCCCAGGAAATTAAATACACAACCAGTACTATTGCTGCGTTATTATCTAATAGGAAAACTCTGGTTCTTATGTAATGAATTAAGAGGAATGAGCCAATGTAAATAAAAAAACTGACCGTCATCCATTTGATGGATATGCTCACCGGAAGTTCTTTCTTTAGCGCTATTTCTTGTTCGCTTATAATCTTTTAGCCCGATTTTGAGTAGTAAATATTTTTCCTTCCTTAATTTAATAAAAAAAAGAAAAGATATAAAATACCCGCGCTTCATTTTACCGGTGAAATAAACGATCAGTTTAAGAGTATTCGATCAGACTAAAACAATTGGTACGCTGATGACACTGATTAAACTGATTCACACTGATCAACTTAATTGTAGGGAGAATTCCTTTTTGAATCCCGATCCGACAGTATGAAGACCTCCACCTTCAGGACAAATATTCATTGATGGCTTTAGCTGCTTTTCTTCCTGCACCCATTGCAAGAATAACAGTTGCACCGCCTGTAACAATATCTCCCCCTGCAAACACACCTTTTTTGGAAGTTGTCATCGTCTCTTCATCCACAGAAATATTTCCGCGCTTATTGAATTGAATGTCCGGAGTTGTTTTTTGAATGATCGGGTTGGAACCATTACCTATTGCAATAACAGCCATATCAATATCGAGAGTAAATTCTGAATTGATTACCGGTACAGGTCTCCTCCTCCCCGAAGCATCAGGCTCTCCAAGCTCCATTTTCATTAGCTCTACGCCTTTTAGCCAGCCATTTTCATCGCCAAAGAACCTGACAGGATTTGAAAGATAAAGAAATTCTATGCCTTCTTCTTTTGCGTGATGAATTTCTTCCTTTCGTGCGGGCATCTCAACATCCGATCTGCGATAAATTATGTAAGCGCTTTTTGCCCCCAGCCTTTTTGAAGTCCTTACCGCATCCATTGCTGTATTCCCCCCGCCGAACACTGCTACATTTTTATCCCTGACATTAAAAACAGGAGTATCATACTCCGGAAATTTATAAGCCTTCATCAAATTTACACGTGTAAGAAATTCATTTGCTGAATAAACTCCATTCAGATTTTCCCCTTCAATATTCATAAAGTAGGGGAGCCCTGCACCAACAGCAATGAATACAGCATCATATCCATCCTGCATCAGCTCATCAATTGTATCAGTGAAGCCGATAACTGAATTTGTTCTAAATTCTACACCCAGGTTTTTCAATGCTTCTATTTCGGCTTTTACAATTTCTTTCGGCAGTCTGAATTCCGGTATTCCATAAATTAAAACTCCGCCGGGTTCGTGCAGCGCTTCGAATACTGTTACATCGTGACCCATCTGAATTAAATCACCTGCACAGCTAAGCCCTGCCGGACCACTGCCGATTATCGCCGCCTTCTTACCGCTTTTCGGTGCAGGAGAAGCAGTTCTTAATCCCGCATGTTCTCTCTCATAATCTGCAACAAACCTTTCGAGCCTGCCAATTCCAATAGGTTCACCTTTTTTACCAACAACACATTCTGCTTCGCACTGCTCTTCCTGCGGGCATACCCTGCCGCAAACAGCAGGCAGCATATTATCCTCTTTAATCTTTGCCGCCGCCCCGGAGTAATCTCCATCCGATACAAGTTTAATAAATTCATTAATCTTTACACCCACCGGGCAGCCACTAATACAGACGGGTTTGGGGCACTGCAGACATCTCTGTGCTTCTAATCTTGCAAGTTCCTCTGTAAAGCCCAGATTAACTTCTTTGAAATTTGATGCTCGTTTTTTACTGTCCTGTTCCGGCATCGGCTGACGCGGAATCTTCATTCTGTCTTTTTTACTCAGTTCGTTCATAGTGATTTGTGTTTCTTT
>DAOLIQ010000142.1:0-5098 GCA_035328465.1 Ignavibacteriaceae bacterium
AATATAATTACACACCCCTTGAGTTTAAAACAAAAAAGACTTACTTTTTACACAGTTATAATTTACTTTTGCCCGCTGAGTTGGTGATAAGGTTTTGTGGTTGTGGTTAGGATGAACTTTTTATAATTGTTTTATAAAATTAATAAGTTGTTCAAATGCAGTATGATTAAAATTCCAAAAATTTGCTTCGACAGATTCAGCCAGTCTTTTGTCCGGATCAATGACCTTTGATGCAAGATAAGTGTGAACTTTAGCTTTCCCAATCTGATTCGGAATATTACCTTGTTTCTCTTTCAGGCACTTAAAATATTCTTCGACGCAGAGAAATACTTCTTCATCCTTTACTGACTCAATAAAAATATCTTCTAGAGAACCTATTCTTTCATTTCCGGGAAGAATCAAAACAGAAATAATCGGGTTACCGTTTGTCTTTTCACTTATCTTTTGCGGTACATCCAATCCATTATTTTTTAAAGCTGAACAAACACTATTAAATGCACCAGAAGAACTATCATCGGCATCTCTAATTATGCTAATTGATAATATATTTTTACTAATAAACTTAGGGTCTTTAATTAGAACGTTTTTTAAGAAATCAGAGAGTCCTGTTTTTCCTTTATATTCTATCACTTGAATATTTAAAATATTTAACGAACTAATAATTGTATTAAATACTCTTAGCTCATCTTTTCCCTCAACCAACAACAGTTTTTCTTTCTCAACTTTGTTCATCCCCTAATTTCCCACCCTGTTTCAAAGATTGTATCGAGTGATCTTTTATCATAGTTCACAGATTTTATTTCTCCTTCCACTCTATCTAATCTAATGAAAGAAATATCATCTGGATCTGATTCTCCATAACTCTCATATAGGGCATGAACACATTCATTACTATGTGTAGTAGCAAATATTTGAACATTATATTTTTTTGCCAATTCTTTTAAGGCAGAAAATACTTCCCGCATAATTGAATAATGTAAACCATTTTCAACTTCATCTATAAGTACAATTCCATTTTTAAAAACCGTAATTGCAAGAGAAAGAGATAATAATTTGGATGTGCCTTCACCCATTAATTGTATCGGTATTGATCTACTGATTCCAATATCTCCATAAACATTTGATTCAGAACCTTGCGGAACAACACTAAGTCTCCGTAAACGAGGTTCAACTTTTTGAAGAATATTTATTATATCACTTGTTTCCCTCTTGACATCAAGATCTGCATATCTTTCAGCATCTTCTGAACCTCCCCTTCTACCTTGTGAGAATACAAAAATACCTTGTAAATCAGAATTCATTGAATTCTCTAATCGAATACCTTCTTTTTCCATAATTGCAAATGAACTTGAGTAATTATTACTTGGATCATAGTATTTTAACTCAATTTTGTTCTGAGAAATAGTCGATGTTGTAATACTTGTTTCTCTTTCTTGATCCTTTTTCTCTTTTTGCTGTAGGATTTTAGAACCATTAATTGATGCTAGTTTTATTTCAAGTCGTCTTGTTTTATGATTGCTATCGTCAGAATTAATAAAAATAATCTTACTCGAATCATAATTATAAAATAATGGATTCCACAATGATTCAATTTTTAATGGGATAGGGAATATTCCCCTAAACGCATTTATTTTTGATATTAATTCAGGATTCTTTGAACCTATGTGTAAAAAGAGTGCTTCAAGTAAAGCTGTCTTTCCAACATTATTCTTTCCTAAAACTAAATTGAATTTTTTACAATCATTTAATTCAAGTTTTTTAAATCCTCTAAAATTCTCGATATTTATTCTTGTTAACATAAAAACTCTCCAATAATCATTATTTAAAATAATGTTTTATATAATCATTAACCATTATTAATGATTCTTTTTTTTTGATCCAAGCAACAGAACGAAATATTTTTACTTCATTAAAATAACAGAAATAAAAAAGTTTTAATTGAATGGTCTCAAAATATTTTCTTCTACTCAAATCCTCCAAACATTTCACCCCCAAAAAGGAAATACTTAAGTACATGAAATGATATGTATCGCACAATAAAGGCGGTCGGCAGAAAAGCTGATCGCCTTTACTATTATTCCTTTTGAGTTACTTCTTATCTTGGCGGCGGAAAAAGAAATTGCCACCAAGTCACCAAGACACGAAGAATTACTTCACAAAAAAAAGACCGCCACAAAGGACGGTCTTGTTTTAGGAAATTATTTTAAAGCAGAATTATTTCACCAGCATCATTTTTTTAGTTTCTGTATAACTGCCTGCGGTAAGTGTGTAGTAGTAAACACCGCTATTCAGAGATGAAGCATTAAATTCAATCTGGTAAGTTCCTGCGCTTCTTCTTTCGTTAATGATCTGCGCAACTTCTCTTCCGAGTACATCATAAATTTTAAGGCTGACAAATTCATCATTAGGAATTGAGAAACTTATTAATGTAGCAGGGTTGAAAGGATTGGGGTAATTATTGAATAACTCATAAGTAAGTATTTTATCTACACCAATCTGCTTGAACAGTATTGAACCTTCCGGCACTATTCCAGATGCGATCATCTGCTGATTGTTTATACTCTCAGCTAAATCCTTTGCCAGCTCATCATTTATATCATCTCCATCTATTATCAACTCCGATACATACTGAATTACATCACCAACATCTCTTCCATCATCTGTAACCACAGTATATTGTCCTATTTTGTTTGATACCATATTCATTATCAAAGCTGCCAAATGCTGCTTTGCTCTATCTACCATAGGTTGATTACCTTTAAGACTTAGTATTGTCTGCCATTCTTCAAATGTGTTTACATCTGTGAATATATCATAGTATAATGTATAGTGCAGGTGAACCAGATCAATGTAATCATAAAGAGCCTGTTCAGTCTCCTCTGCATTACCCTTGTTTGTAACATATACGTCAAACTGATGCTTCCAGTATCCTTTACTCCTTGCTGTGTTAGTTAAGACAATCTCTGTTAGAACAAAATCAACAGTACTGGTTTCATTTGCAACAACAGATGCACTCTTTGGGTTTTCATCGGATGAATAGCCAAGTGGCTCAACTATCATTACCTGATAATCTCCTTCTGGAACGTCAATGAATGAATACTCTCCATTTTCACCCGTATAAACATCATCAAATCCATCCACGGGTAACCCGAATTTATCCAGTAATATAACCAACACATTTTCTAAACCATTGCTGCTAACTGAGACTGTGCCGGAGATAGTTCCAGGGGGTAAGTTTGTGATGACTACGCCCAGCTTTTGAACGAACACGTCAAATCCGGTGCCCACGGTGGTCAGGTTCGTCACGCCCAATCCCGGGTCGAAATCAACCGTGCCACCGAACCATCCCGTGGTATAAACATTGCCTGCAGCATCGACCGAGATCCCATACCCCTCGTCCAAGACGGTCCCACCCATCCGGCCAGCCCAGACAAAGTTCCCGGACGGGTCGAGCTTCTGAACGAACACATCAAAACAGCAGGCGCTAGCGCTGGTTAGGTTCGTCACACCCAAGCCCGGGTCGAAATCAGCCGTGCCAGAGAAGACTCCTGTGATATAGACGTTTCCTGCCGCATCGACCGAGATATCAAGCCCCAAATCGGTCCCAGTGCCGCCCATACCGACTGCCCAGACAAAGTTCCCAGACGGGTCGAGCTTCTGAACGAACACCTCGTCCAAGCCGGCGCTGGTCAGGTTCGTTACGCCCAATCCCGGGTCGAAGTCAACCGTGCCCCAGAAATTTCCGGTAGTGTAGACGTTACCTGCAACATCAACCGAGACCCCGCTACTACCATCGTTTCCAGTGCCGCCCATCCCGACTACCCAGACGAGGTTCCCGGACGGGTCGAGCTTCTGGACGAACACGTCCCAAATGCCGGCGCTGGTTAGGTTCGTCACG
Organism: Ignavibacteriaceae bacterium; assembly: GCA_035328465.1. Lineage (GTDB taxonomy): Bacteria > Bacteroidota > Ignavibacteria > Ignavibacteriales > Ignavibacteriaceae > JADJEI01. Next base: position 3,899 of record DAOLIQ010000142.1, read on the forward strand.
CCCAATCCCGGGTCGAAGTCAACCGTGCCCCAGAAATATCCGGTAGTGTAGACGTTACCTGCAACATCAACCGAGACCCCGCTACTACCATCGCCGCCAGTGCCGCCCATCCCGACTACCCAGACGAGGTTTCCGGACGGGTCAAGCTTCTGAACGAACACGTCGTAGTCGCCCACGCTGGTCAGGTTAGTCACGCCCAAACCCGGGTCGAAGTCAGCCGTGCCATTGAACCTTCCCGCGGTATAAACGTTACCTGCCGCATCGACAGAAACTCCGTACCCATCTTCAAAGTCGGCGCCGCCCATCCCAACTGCCCAAACGAGGTTCCCGGACGGGTCGAGCTTCTGAACGAACATGTCGTTAAAACCATTGCTAGTTAGGTTAGTCACGCCTAATCCCGGGTCGAAGTCAGCCGTGCCAGAGAAGAATCCTGTGGTGTAAACGTTGCCTGCCGCATCAACAGAGACCCCGAGTCCAAGATCATCGCTGGTGTCGCCCATCCTGACCGCCCAGACGAGGTTCCCGGACGGGTCAAGCTTCTGAACGAACACGTCGTTGGTAATGTCGTTGAACTCGCCTTGTTCGCCCGCGCTGATCAGGTTAGTCACGCCCAAGCCCGGATCAAAATCAACCGTGTCAGTGAAGCCTCCGGTGGTGTAGACGTTGCCTGCCGCATCAACCGTGATCCCGTATCCAATATCGGAGGCGTAGCCGCCACCCATCCCGACCGCCCACAAGAGCGGCGGCGCTTGTGCCTTGGCAAAGCCTGCAAATGCAACCAGCAGTAACACAGTGAAGACACTCATTTCAACAAATTTGAACTGCTTCATTTTATTTCTCCTTTTATATTTAGTTAGTGAATGAACTTGCTTTATGTATTCAAAAACAATTGGATATTTTCCAATTCAAGAGATAGTATTTAAAAGTGTCAAATAATTCTTATAATAAATTCTTTAGTAACTTAAATTACGCAAAAAGTATAATATTTAATTTACAGTTTAGATTTTTGGGAAGCACACAATCAATATTCATAATTTAAGAAAAGATTGTTTGACCTTGATTCACCTTGTCGCTCCAATATTTTAAATAGTTGCGACAATTTTAATTTCAATTCGATAACAATGAAATTTTTAATGGACATATTATATTTAAATAACTTATAGCTACTTCCCATTTGAACAACCGGACAGTATTGAAAAA
>DAOLIQ010000143.1:0-4832 GCA_035328465.1 Ignavibacteriaceae bacterium
TTGAAAATATGGATTTCAGATACCGATCAAAGTCTAAGCAGTTTCGATGATATGATTGCATACTTCAAAGTTGATGGACCGATTGGAAGCTGGCACGAGTATGTTTTTGATATATCAGAATACGCAGGTAAACAAATTTACGCTGCTGCTAATTATTATATTCTTCACGGCGGTATAGGCGGATATGATTCAGATAATCTTTGGGTAGATCACTTTTGTATTGCTGAACCTGTTTTAGTTTCAGTTGAAGAAGAAACACCTCTACCAACAGAATTTGTGTTAGAGCAAAACTATCCAAACCCGTTTAATCCAAGTACAACAATTAAATTTAACATTCCAAGCGTAGGGACGTTGCGAGCAACGTCTGTACAATTAAAAGTTTATGATGTTCTTGGTAATGAAGTTGCTACTCTCGTTAACGAAGAAAAACCAGCAGGCACTTACGAATTCACGTGGAATGCAGTAAGTCTGCCAAGCGGAGTGTATTTCTATCAACTAAAAGCTGGAGAATACACAAACACAAAGAAGATGATTTTGTTGAAATAAAAAAACCTCTCAACTTGCCCCTCTCCTTAATAAGGAGAGGGGTTGGTGAGTGGTAGAGTGTTTAATCATACTGTAAACACTTTCGACCGATCACTTTCATTTCTTAAAACGTTTTCCAATAACTGCCTGATTATCCAATCAATTATAACGCTTGAGGAATAACATCAATCCTTAATAGTTAATTGACATTATAAAAAGAATAGGTTAGATTTAAACCAAATAAAATAATTCTAAAGTGGAACTCCTTATGCTGAAACTTTTTTTACAGGAGGACCTTTGCTTTTCGTTGACCCGCCCCCGAAAAGTCAACTCAACTTTTCAAAACTCAAAACTATTCAATCCAAAATATTACAGAGCAAAACTTTTCTTCTCTAAAAATAGTTCACATAATTCTTTCAATTTTATAACAAGTGATTTACTCTTGACAAAAAAATATTGTTACTGAAATAAGATTTTAATCGGTCACTATAATTATTCGTAAACATAAAAAGGAGTACTAAAATGAACTTCAATAATTTATTCAAATGTTTTGTCATTGTTTTAATTACAATGCCGGTTCTTTCCTTTTCGCAGGATGATTTAAAAAAGTTAAGCTCCTCTTATAATCTAGATGGAGTATTCGGCGGGGGAGGAGGTAATTATTATTTCAGACAGTTGGGGAATGAAGTCTTATGGTATGGTGAAGAGGTTGCAGTTTCTCCAACGTGGTCAAATGTTGCACACGGAATTATTAAAGGCAATATTATTACGGTAAAATGGGCTGATGTTCCGAAAGGTGAAATTATGCAAAGCGGCAGTCTCGTTATTCAAATAAATTCAAATGATGAGTTGATACTACTGGAACAAACAGGCGAGTTTTTTGCGACTGATTCCTGGCTAAGATTACCATAGCTTATTTTTTTTAATACATAATTAGAGGAGCACTATTAAATAAAAGGTAATTGCTTAAACAAGAAAGGTGTTACCATGAAAAAAATTTTAAGAATTTTATCAGTATTTATAATTCTTTCACTTATACCTGTTTTCGCACAGGAGCCGGGTATAACCTGGTCTAAATTTTACAGACCAATAAGTAATTATGGGGTTGAAACAATCGCAGCAGCGTTTGACGGGCATGAATTGCCCAATGGAGACTTGATAAGCGTTGGGGTATGTGTTAATCCTTATCTGATGGCGTATATTGTTAAAACTAATTCCGACGGCGATACGCTTTGGACGAAAGAGTATTTTACGAATGTGATTAATTACGGCAGTTTCACCGGAACTGATATTGAAAGAACTAACGATGGAGGATTTTTTATTACTGGATATGGCACCAATCAAATGACACCCGGTATTTATGTGTTAAGGGTTGATTCAAACGGAGATTCTCTCTGGACACGCTACTATACAGGGGGGACTACCGATACAGCATATGTTACAAGAGATATGAAAATCACTCCTGATAATGGAATTGTTATTCTTGGATATTTAGCCGGTGGAATAACTTATGACGATGATATATTCGTTATGAAGTATAACTCAATTGGCACACTTCAGTGGTATAAAAAATTTGGCAGCTTCGATTTACCGGAGATTTCTATTTCAATTGAGAATGCGATCGGCGAAGGGTTTGTGTTTATTAGTAACTATGATTCTGCAGGGCTTCATTTGCTAAGGCTGACAAAAATTAATGACGCAGGTAATTACGAGTGGAGTAATATCTATAATGCTACTCCCTATGACGCAGATGAGTGGGGAGAAATCAGAAAGACAAATGATAATCATTATATGATCTGCGGCGAAGACTTTGGCGATTTTTTCTTAATGAAAATAGATGAGAACGGTGGTATTGTGTGGTATCATACTTACGGCTTTGAAACTTACGAAGAATCTGGAATGAGTGTATATCAGACTATTGATAATGGTTTTATAATATGCGGTAATAAAACTCCTGATTATGATACTGATCATATTATTTATGTTGTAAAAACCGATGAGAATGGGCTGGAGCAGTGGAGCAAACTAATTGACTATAATACTTTTGGATGCAAGGTTGAAAAAATTCAGCAAACCAATGACGGCGGCTATGTTATGTTTGGTCAGGCAAGATTAGAAAGCGGCGGCGCGGATTACCTGCTAATAGTAAAGCTGGGTGGGGTAACGGATGTTGAAATTGATCTTCTCAACCCAACAAATTTTGAACTTAATCAAAATTATCCTAATCCTTTTAATCCGAGTACAACTTTTAGATACTCAATTCCAAATGCTTCGAAGGTGCAAATAAAAGTTTATGACTTACTAGGGAAGGAAGTAGAAACTTTAGTTAACGAAGAAAAACCAGCAGGTACATATGAGATAACGCGGAATGTAGCCAATCTTCCAAGCGGAGTTTATTTCTATCAGCTAAGAGCTGGTTCTTTTGTTGAGACGAAGAAGATGCTCCTGCTTAAATAATGAAACTTCAAATGAGGCTCACTTATGGGTGAGCCTCTATTCTGCAAAGAACATTCATAAGGGATTGAGTCACTCTCCACAATACATTAGCCCCATCCATTCTATCACTGATAGACACAAGATTGATTCTTACCGATTCTAAGCACAAATAATTTTCATCTAAATTATACATGAAGTATATATATTTCGGTGCCATTTTTAATGAAGGATGTTGTTTAAGTGATAAAACATATTTTTATAAAAAAGGCTGACGGCTAAAGCACGATGTATCGGTTTATTAAATATGTTCTGTCATTATTTGATAGATAATTAATTCTTTCTAAAAATTTTAGATTTGAATAATAAGGAGAAATCGTATGTACGTTGCAGATAAAATCACTTCCCACTTTGATACCCCAACCCGTTCAACTTTTTCTGAAATAGAGAAAGAAAAAATATTTGTAAATAAATTTACGATCGTAAAGAATCTCCTTGAAGCACTCCCTAATGCTGCATTACTGCTTGATGGCAACAGGCAGATCGTCGCATACAACCAGGCAGCTAAAAACATTTTGAGTCCTGATGATAATGGCAGGATAGAAGGCAGGAGGGTTGGTGAAGCTGTAAATTGTATTCATGCAGTTGAGATGCCTGCAGGATGCGGTACATCAAAATTTTGCGAGGAGTGCGGCGCCGGTAAATGTAATAAAATTACACGCGAAACTTTGCAGAGCTGTACTGACGAATGCCGGATAACCACAAAGAAGAATAATATTGAGAGTCCGCTTGACCTTCGGGTTCATACTTCAACGATAGAATTAGACGAACAGCGGTTTACTTTTTTTACAATTGAAGATATTCAAGATGAAAAAAGAAGGAAGGTATTAGAAAGAATTTTCTTTCACGATGTTTTAAATACCGCGACTGCTGTAATGGGAATATCAGAAATAATAAATGCCTCTGAATCACTTGATGAAGTTAAAGAATTCAAAACGATGATGTATAAATCTTCCGAACAGCTTGTAAAAGAAATTCTGACGCAGCGTGACCTCGTTAATGCTGAACAAGGCACCCTCCCTGTAAATAAAGAATTAAAAAGCAACAATGAATTGCTCAGCCTGGCATTTAATATTTATAAAGACCATAAACTTAGTTCTGGCAAGCACTACACCTGTAATTTTGCAAAAGATGATTTTTTTATAAATACAGATGCTGTTCTCTTAACACGCTGTATTGGCAACCTGATCAAAAATGCTCTCGAAGCAACAGAAGTAAATGGAAGTGTTCTTTTATATTCAACTAAGACAGTTGACAAAGTTCAGTTCAATGTTAAGAATGACAGCGTGATCCCACAGAATTATCAACTACAGATATTCCAGAGATCATTCAGCACAAAAGCTTCTGCCGGACGTGGAATAGGAACTTACAGTGTAAAACTTTTGGCAGAGCAGTACTTAAAGGGCAGGGTATCATTTATATCAAATGAAAATACGGGAACGGTATTTACCATTGAGCTGCCGCTTAACTGAAATAATTGTGTAATAGAAATTTGTTGAATTATTAATTTACGATTTTAGGCAGCGTAGTCACAGCGCTCGTACTTCAATTAAAACCTGCCGGTAAATTTGAAGTAGAATTTAATGCTTCATCATTAGCCAGCGGAGTTTATGTCTATCAGATAAAAGCAGGTGCGTTTGCAACATCGAAAAAGATGCTGCTGACAAAGTAAAGGAATTATTACAATAGTAATTTCATTAAGAATCTTTGTGAAATAATCATTCCTTCTTTCTTTATATGATGACATCCCGTCTGGTCGGGGTGTCATCTTTATAAATACCACATTCGTGTGATTGACTTTATCAATTTCTATT
>DAOLIQ010000144.1:0-4766 GCA_035328465.1 Ignavibacteriaceae bacterium
AATTACATAATCGTTTCGGAAATCTAAAAGGCAGAAGCCTTCTAAAATATGTATCTGAAAATTTTCCTTACTACTCAATAAACAGCACAATAAAAGAAACAATACTTGATCGAGAACATTTAAAAGCAGTAGAAAATTCAAAGCCAAATAAAACTGAATACACATTATATTCAATAGGATATGAAGGCAAAACAGTAGAACATTTTACAAATGAATTGATCGGGGAAGACATTAAGGTACTTTGTGATGTAAGAAAAAATGCGCTTAGTATGAAATACGGATTTTCTAAGAAACAGTTAAAAAATGTTGTTGAAAATGCTGGTATAAAATATATCCATATTCCTGCACTCGGTATAGAATCCGATAAGCGCCAGCAATTAAACACAAAAGAAGATTATGAAAATTTGTTTAGAAACTATGAGATAAATACTATTCCTCAGAGAGATGCGGAAATATCAGAATTGTATAAAATATTTATTGAGAATAAAAGAATTGCTTTAATGTGCTTTGAAGCTGATCATAATTTCTGTCATAGAAGTCGCACAATAGAAGCACTTGAAAAGAAATTTGAAAAGGAATTTTTAATAAAACATTTATAGGGGTCGTTGATGCGTACTAAAGTTCTTATCACAGTAAAAGCCTATCCTGCACTTTCTAAAAAATATAACGAAACAGTCTGCACAGCAGGCATAACCGAAGAAGGAAAATGGATAAGGATTTACCCTATACCTTTCAGGCAATTAGACTATGATAATCAATTCAGAAAATATGAATGGATTGAATTAGATCTTGAAAGAAATACAAGTGATTTCAGACCTGAATCATACAGACCAAAAAACTTTATGATTAACGATCTCATATCTTATGGAATAATAAAAGCAGATGGAAATGCCTGGGTTGAAAGAAGAAAATATGTTCTCAAAAATATTTACACTAATCTTGATCAGCTAATCTCTGAAGCAAAGAATAAAGATATTTGTACTTCACTAGCTGTATTTAAACCAACAAAAATAATTGATTTTATTTACCAGGAAACCGATAGAGAATGGAAAAAAGAAAAAATCGATTTCCTTAAAAACAAAAAACTGCAATTAAACTTGTTCGAAAACAACGAACAAAATGATATTGATGAATTTGAACTAGTAGATAAGCTTCCTTATAAGTTCTCTTTTAAATTTGAAGATGATGCTGGTAAAGAATCTACGTTAATGATTGAAGACTGGGAAACCGGTATGTTGTTTTGGCATTCACTTGAACGAAATGAAGGTAACGAATACAAAGCTTGCGAAGATGTAAAGAAAAAGTACTTTGAGGATTTTGCAAAGACAAAGGATTATTATTTCTTTTTAGGCACAACAAAGAGATTCCATTACACAGCACCAAATCCATTTGTAATTATTGGCGACTTTAGACCGAAACACATTACACAAGATAATTTATTTTAGAAATTTCTTAGTTTTCACTGCGAGTCCCGATTCATTTGTCAATCATCTATTCAAAGAAATTAAAATGATAGATGAGTTAGTTAATAAATTGGCTGGCTGAGTATATCGGGTTTTTTGCAATAAATATAACTCTGTTTTTAAGAACTCAAATGACTAAATTTGAACTATGAAATTAGAAGTTGACATAAATAATAATCTGCTTATATGGGCAATAGAACGTGCAGGAATTAATATAGATGAAGTATCGCGGACAATTCCTTCGTTTTCATCCTGGTTGTTAGGTAAAAAGAAACCAACAGTAAAACAATTAGAAAAATTTGCACAGAAAGTACATTTACCTTTTGGTTATTTATTTCTTGAGAATCCACCGGAAGAAAAACTTCCGATTCCATTTTTTAGAACATTAAACAGTCAAGAACATAAAATCAATATCAATATTTATGATTCTGTTCTAATGTTACAGCAAAGACAGAGTTGGTTAACAGACTATCTAAAAGAAAACAATTACTTACAGTTAAACTTTGTAGGTAAGTTTAGCAGCAATCCTAATATAAATGATGTTGTAAATGATATAAGAACGACGTTAAAGATAAATGAAGATTGGGCAAAAGAGTTTTCCACCTGGGAAAAAGCAAAAGATCATCTAACTCAACTGATAGAAGATGCCGGTATTATAACTACTTTCAGCAGTATTGTTGGCAATAATACTCGTAGAAATATTAAAGTTGATGATTGCCGTGGATTTGTTCTAGTTGATGATTATGCTCCATTTATGTTTATTAATTCGGCTGATAGCAAATCCGCTCAGATGTTTACCATGGCACACGAGTTAGCTCATATTTGGATAGGGCAAAGTGCTGGATTTGATTTTAGACAACTCCAACCTGCTAATAATCAAACCGAAGTATTATGTGATAAAATAGCTGCGGAGTTTTTAGTCCCGGCTAAATCTATTGAGGATAGTTGGAAAACAGTCAAAGATATTCCTCAATTAGCAAGATATTTCAAAGTTAGTCAAATAGTTATTGCAAGACGTTTATTAGATTTAGGAAAAATTAACAAAAATGAATTCATCACTTTTTATGATAAATACATAGATCAAGATTTTGTTCGTTCTGAAAATAGAGAAGGTGGTGGCGATTTTTATAAGACTCAAAGAAAGAGATTAAGCATCAGATTTCTAAGTTTTGTTAATCAGGCAGTTAAAGAAAATAAATTGCTAATACGTGATGCCTATAATTTAACTAATCTTAAAGGGGAAACTTATCATACATTTATGAGGGAGCATCTAAACTGATGGATGTCTATATCCTTGATGCTAATTTTTTCATTCAGGCTCACAGAATAACTTATCCTCTAGATGTTGCAACGGGATTTTGGAACAAAGTTAAAGAACTTTCAGGAAGTGGTAAGATTATCAGCTTAGATAAAGTAAAAAACGAAATATTTAAGAATGAAGATGAATTAACTGCTTGGATAAAAACCAATATTCCTGAGAGTTTCTTTGTTAGTACCAATACAAGTTCAGTAATAACTAACTACGCAAATGTCGCAAAATGGGCGAATTCTAAAAACACATATTATCTACCTCAAGCAATAAGTAAATTTTTGGAGGCAGAAAATGCAGACGCATGGTTAGTTGCAACAGCCTTATCAGATACTGCTCATAATTACATTATTACCCAAGAAATTAGTGAACCAAATAAAAAATCTAAAATAAAAATTCCCGATGTATGTAATCATTTCGGAATTAAGTATGCAAATACAATAGAATTATTCAGAAAACTTGGTGAAACATTTTAATTTAAATGCTTTTGTTTTTATTACACCATATTAATTTTTGTGTTTATGACAGTACGTGGGAATACAATGCAGCGTTTCAATTAGATAAACATCCGAACGTAAAAGCCTGGACTAAGAATGATCATCTGCATTTTGAAATACCATATATGTTTCAGGGAATTGTACATAAATATCGTCCTGATTTTATTTTGAAGTTGATGAAGGGAACAAACTTAATTGTTGAAGTTAAAGGAGTTGAAACTCAGCAGGACCAGGTTAAATGGGAATACTTAAAGGAATGGATTCAGGCAGTAAATGAATATGGTAGTTTTGGGAAATGGGATTGGGGAGTTGCTGCACAGGCTAATGAGATAGTTAATCTGTTAGTATGATTTATAATTTTCGATTATTTCTACTCCCTCCTATTATTCTTCATAACCCCAAACTCTTTTCATTTATCAAGCAAATTTGACTTTAAATAGAAAATAATATTTATTTGGCACAAAAAAATTTTTCAATCCGCCTTGAGAGGAAGGTTTTTACGGAAACCTGAATCTCTGGAATGCTGCTTCCCCCCAAGACGAGCTCAACTGATTTTTGTGGTCAATTTAATTAAGGGATTTACATTCACATATAAATATGAGTGAATGGATTTTCCCTGTTCATTAATAGAGACTTCTGAAAAATTCAATGTGTCATTCCTGCGCAAACAGGAATCCATTGATTATTAAGCAGATTCCCGCTTTCGCGAGAATGACAGACAGTTAGAAATCTATTTTTCAGAAGTCTCTAATATTTAACCGGAGAGAAATCATGTCACAGAACAATTCATTGTTTAAAGTTGCATTTCTTTCTCTTCTCATCGCTGTAGTTACTGCAGTTATGTTTATTAGCTGCAGTAAAGATGAAGACGTAATCACACCTAAGGTGTATGATGTTGCAGGCAAATGGACCGGCAAGACCAGCCAGAATGAGGATATCACTTTCCACGTTAACAGTTCAGGAGTTGTCGATACAGTATTAGTTTATCTGAATTTGGACTTCGTTCAATTTACATGTACTGCCCCCTTTATGTGTGATACAATATCACAAATTCTAAACAACAAATTTACAGTCCCAATAAACTGCCCCATTACTTCTGTAATATCTGAATTAACAGGTAATTTTAGTTCATCAACAAAGGTTACAGGAACGTATAAAGGCTTTGATGCAGGTGCTTCAATTACCTGCGGTAACACGTGGGGGTATAGCAGCGGGGGACAGTTAAGTGACGGAACATGGGAGGCAATGAAGAAATAAATTTACAAAAAGGTTTTACTGAAAAAGTTTTTGCTGTTTTTCAAATTAAATAATTATTCCAAAATTATTCAGCAGGAGGTTTGTTATGTTCGGTAGAATAGTTCTGATACTTGTTTTGTTCTTTCTTTTCTCATCCTTGCATGCACAAATTCAGAAGGTGGAAAAAAGATCGAATAATAATATCGTTACAACGGAAATTTCAATTAATGGAATAACCGACAAAGTAGAAAAAAAATCATC
>DAOLIQ010000145.1:0-4652 GCA_035328465.1 Ignavibacteriaceae bacterium
ATTGAAGGAAGGATTGTGTTATAAAATAAATAATGAGTTAATAATAGAGATGACAACCTGCTAGGCAGGATGTCATTTCTAAACCAAAAGATTCATCCTTTCACATAAGAAAATTTTTCAGCGATTTTTCCATCTCGCACACGGATTATATCAACACCCCTAACATGTCCTTCTTTCCCTTCCTTGATCCAATGATAAATCCAGCGAACGATGCAGCGATCTCCGAAAGCAAAAATTTCTTCCGCATCAAATTTGGCTTTAGGTGATCGTTTAAACATTTCCTCCCAAACTTTACGAACTGCAATCTGCCCTTCAAACCGCTCTCCGTCGGGTGAAGGGCGGGTGTTTTCAAATACACAGTCCTCTGTCATCAGAAACATTATCTGATCAACATCATGATTATTAAAGGCCTCATTAAATTTATTTACGGTTTCTAAAGTCTCTTTAGTAATCATATCATCTCCTAAATTGTTTTGGTTTGATTGACTTAAGCAAATTATGCTTGCTGAAATTATGATGGTAAATATATAATTATATTTCATGTGCAATCGCTTTCTGAATCAACTGCTTCGCCTTAGCAATGCGCTTGATCCTGTAATATGATTAATAACTTATGTTTTGCACATTTGATAAAAACCTTCGAGGTTTTCTGAAATAATTAAGAATTTTTTCTATTATTTCAACTACATTTTTAGCTAAACCTCGAAGGTTTCACCGATTTGCGAAGGTGACTTAATAAAATTATTTTGATTCGCTCATTTTCTTCAGCCGATTGATAGCCTCATTAAAATACGCTGTCTGTTTTGAAAGCTCTTCGCTCGATTGTTTGCCTGACTCAGTATATCTTTCTATGAATGTTACTTTTGTCCCTTTATTTTCAGTCGTCAAGAGCCATCGCTCCTGACACAAATAAGAGCCTCCATCTACTTCCCAGCTATATCTTATTTCAGAATTATGTTTAATGAAACTTAAAAAGAGAGTTCCCTCATCCCCCATTTCCTTTAACCTGGCATTCTCACCAACTTTTGAAAATGTTTTAGCCCCACCCAAGTATTCGGACCCCATTATGGCGGAATGTTTTTTAACATCGGTAAGTAGATTCCATATTTTATCAGCCGGAGCGTTAATAAATATGCTTCCCTTAAATTGTTGTCCAGGTAAACTACTATTCATCACCTGAGGCAAACTGTTAAAAGTTGATCCAATCAAAAAACCAGCGAACATGACAAAATAAATTGTTTTTTTCATTGCTTATCTCCTATCTTCAATAAAATTATACATGATTTATTTCTGCGATTTTTTTATGTACTCAATTGACGCAAGCAGTTCTTTGCAGAACTGATCATAATCCATCTGCATACCATTCAGATAAGTACTCCAGCCGGCACTTGATTTGGCATAGTGAACTGCATCTTCAATCTCTGCATCACTTGCGCCGAAAAGTTTTGCAACTTCCGTGTGAAAGAAGGAACAATACTTGCATCTTGTAACAGCAGCGACTGCCACACCAATCAACTCTTTGTATTTATTTGGAATCGGACTTTCTTCAAGCTGAAGAGTTTTAAAAAGATTCCATTCAAGCTCAAGTGATCTATCCGGGACCAATTTGAAAAAGGCTGGAACTTTCCCCAATGTCTTTTCGATGTCCTGAAAAACTTCTTTTCTGTTCATAACGATACTCCTTTTGAATGTGTTAATAAATTGTTTAACTGATTTTTTAAAACTTGTTACGCGAATGAATATTGTTCTACAAGAAACTAAGAGAACAAAGAATTGTTAAACTTTCAGAATTACAGTGGTTAAAATAATTTTATTAAGATGAGGTTCGCTTGTAAAAAATACGGAAAAGTGTGTATGAATCAGAGATTCGGAGAAGAGTCAGCCGGAGAAAATCCTGTTAGTAATTTTACATCGTCAATGTGTGCGAAAAATTTCTCACGTAGTTCAAGCGGTGAAAAGCCCGTTCGCTGTTTTATAAAATGAGTGAAATGAGATTGATCATTAAAATTAAGTTCAAGCGCTATTTCAGTAATAGTTTTATCCGTTGACCCCAATTGAACTTTTGCTTCGAGTAAAAGCATATCATTAATCATATCACGGGGAGTTCTTCCAAATGTTTCCAGTACAACATCACCGAGATGCTTAGCTGATATATGTAATTGTTCAGCATAATCCTGAACTTTATGCATATTAATAAAATTTTGTTCAACAAGATGTTTAAACTTGTCTGCAAGTTGAGCAGAGCGGCTTGTATTCTCTTTTAATTTTTGCAAAAGGGGCTGGTAGATTTCCTTAATACGTAAAAGCAAAATATGGATATAGTTCCGAAGCAAATAATCTTTTTCGTGCGAAAACCTTTCGTATTCAGAAATTATATCTTTAAACGACTGCTGAATTAATTTACTTTGTTCATCGGAAATATTAACGATATGTTCAGCATTCATATCAAAACAAGAGAACTGAGAATTAAGAGTACCATTTAGTAATGGCTGTATAAATTCCGTTTTAAAATGAATACAGTAACCTTTACATTCACGCACATTTGAAGAAGCGTAAACCATATTTTCAGGAACTATTACCAGGTCGTTTGGTTTTAGCCAGCGGTATTCTGCACCGAGATGAACATCGTGTACGCCATCAAGCAGCAGATAAATTAAATTGAATTGTCTTCGCAAAGCAGGTATGCCGTAAACGGGATCTACATCTTTGTGTTTATCCTGCAATGTTCCCGGCATTACCATCAGATTGATATCATAGGGTTTATTATCCCGATTAATCTTTTTCTCGAATTCTGCGAGGTTCTTTATTATAAGTATTTCTTTTTTGGGCATATCAAGAAATAAGTACGATTTTAATTTTTGATCGGAAAAGGGATTCAATTATATGCGCAGGAATATTAATAAATAAACATTAGATAAAAAATACCCGATTTGGTTAACAAAATGAGTTCACTCGTACTCATCCCAGCTTTTCATTTTTAGTTCAGATGGTTTATAATTTTTTAATGCTTTAACAAATCTTTTTGCAATCTGTACATTTGTAAAAAGGGCAATGTTAAGATCAACAGCTTTTCTTCGTATGATGTAGTCGCTGTCAAGTTCAACTTTTTCAGAAGTTTTGGGAATGTTAATTACAAGATCAATTTCACCACTGCCCATATAACTTAAAATACTTGGTTCCTGGTTATCAAATGGACGATAAAGAACTTCAACTTCAAGTCCGCCATTTTCTTTATAGAATTCTGAGGTGCCTTTTGTACCGTAAAATTTTAAACCCATCTTTTGCAGAATTTTTAATTCATCAATGAGTTCAGCTTTATTTTTTGGAGTTCCGGTTGAAAGCAAAACACCTTTTGTTGGAACTCTTTGTCCGATTGCAAGCAAACTTTTTAAAAATGCTTCGTTAAAATCATCGCCAAGACAAGCAACTTCTCCTGTTGATGACATTTCAACTCCTGTAACCGGATCGGAGCCTTTTAACCTTGTGAAAGAGAATTGAGAAGCTTTAACACCTACATAGTCAAGATCAAAAGATGATTTATCAATTCTTTGAACTTTTTCTCCAAGCATTAATCTGGTTGCAATTTCTATAAAATTTATTTTTAAAGTTTTAGAAACAAAAGGAAAACTTCTTGATGCACGAAGATTACATTCAATAACTTTTACTTCATTATCTTTTGCAATAAACTGAATATTAAATGGTCCCGTTATCTCAAGCTTTTGAGCAATTTCACGAGTAATCATTTTTACTTTACGCATTGTTTCTAAATATGTACGCTGCGGCGGCAATACAATTGTAGCATCACCGGAATGAACTCCCGCATTTTCAACATGCTCTGCAATTGCGTAGCAGAAAAGTTCTCCTTCGGTTGCAACGGCATCAACTTCAATTTCACGCGCGTCAGTAATAAACTTACTCATAACAACCGGATGCTCTGTATTAAGTTCGGTTGCTTTCTTAAGATACATTTCAAGCTCATCTTCAGTTAACACAATACTCATAGCTGCACCGCTAAGAACGTAACTTGGTCTTATCAAAACAGGATAACCCACTTTATTTGCAAAAATTTTTGCATCAGCAAGTGTGGTCACCTCATTCCATTCCGGCTGATCAACTCCGATTCTATCAAGAATTTTTGAAAATGTATGCCGGCTTTCCGCGTTATCAATTTGCTCGGGTGAAGTTCCAATAATTTTTAATCCAGCGTTATGCAGTTTCATCGCAAGATTATTTGGAACCTGTCCGCCCATCGAAACGATAATTCCGCGTGGATTTTCTTTATCATAAATATCAAGCACCCGCTCAAATGTTAACTGTTCGAAATAAAGCTTATCACAAATATCATAATCAGTGCTTACGGTTTCGGGATTACAATTAATCATAATTGATTTGTAACCAGATTTGTTAACCTGATTAACTGCATTAACACAGCACCAATCAAACTCAACTGATGAACCTATACGATACGCACCGCTGCCAAGCACAACTATCTGATCTGTTTCGCCAAGTGAAATATCATCTTCAACGCCGTGGTAAGTTAAGTAGAGATAATTCGTCTGCGCTGGAAACTCTGCAGCCATTGTATCAATCTGTTTAACAACAGGAATTACATTTAATGATTTGCGATACTCACGAACTTCAAGTTCTTTTGT
>DAOLIQ010000146.1:0-4436 GCA_035328465.1 Ignavibacteriaceae bacterium
CTGGAAGTAGTGCTAAACTTACATTAGCAGTTGAAGACTCCTCCTGCACGGAAGTTTGGCTTAAACTAACAACAACCAACATTCCGCTGCCTGTAACTCTTTCCCTTGAACAAAACAATATAGTATCACAGACTATCAGTCTGTGCTGTAAAGACACTTTACTGTACATTGACTCACTGCTGCCAAAACAAACTTATAAGTTTAAAGCTGTACTAACCGACTACCAACAACCCACCACCAACGAAGTAACCGTCCAAACAATGGACACCACCAGTCACAACTTTTCCTGGCAGAGCTGGGAGTTTGGAATTCCAACTGGCAATCAACTATATGATGTAGATATAATAGATGAGGATAATATTTGGGCAGTTGGCGAGATTTACACTGCAGATAGTTATACTTGGGATTCGTTGGGAAATTGGATAGACCCCTATAATGCACTACTTTGGAATGGCACTGAGTGGGAGCTAAAAAGAATTTATTATATTTATAATGGATCATCTCTTTGGAGCCCAATAAGAACAATTTTTGCTTTTAATGAAAATGATATTTGGTTTGGTGCAAATTTACATTGGAATGGAATAGGATTTGAACAACCCAATTATTCAGGATTATCTGGGTGGGAGGCTTACAAAATCTGGGGCACTTCGAGTGAAGATTTGTATGTAGTTGGTAACGAAGGCAACATAGCGCATTACTCCGGACCAAGCGGCGGCTGGCAGAAGATAGAGAGTGGGACGGATTTACCCCTCCTAGATATTTTTGAGAATGATGATGGGATAACATATATAAGTGGATCCGACTATTTTGATTCCAGAGGTATACTGTTAAGTATTGATCAAACCAATAATGTTGAAACCGTTGTTGAATCAGAAATAGTAAGTGAGTATCAGTTGTTTCGACCCAAACTATATGGTGAATTAGCAACCGTTTGGATTGACGATCACAATAGTATTTACACTGGTGGAAACTTGATATTTAGACAAAAGATTGGAGTTTGGGATTATCTAAGATCGTTACCTGAAAATTATATTGGTGGTAACCCAAATGTATACTATCGTGGATTTGTTAATCGTATAAGAGGTAAGTCGTCAAACGATTTTTGGATTGTGGGGGAGAGAAATACTCTTAGACATTTTAACGGAGTAAGCTGGGTTCAGGTTGGTTTGCCTTATGATCCAGCAAGCCCTATTACATGGAAAAGTATAGATATTAAAGAAAATTTAGTCGTAGTTGTTGGTAACAACGGATTGCACGGAATAATAATGATGATAAAAAGATAAAAATCCCCGGTGCGGGCGGCACCAGGGATAATTGCAAGCTGAATGATTGCTCAGAGTTACAAAGTAGTAACAGCTATTTTGTATTCTATCATTTGTTTGCACTTCAAAAATAATAAATACCCGCCTATAAAATAAATTAATTATCGGAGGATATATGAAATCCCTTCTTTTTCCAATGTTATTTTTTCTTTCATTTTCAATCCTTGGTTTATGCCAGGAGCAACATACCTATGGTCCGGTTAAAGAAAATAACTTTACCAGCCAATACATTTTCGAGGGTAATGTTAATGGTTTTGAACACCACTACGTGGGAGTGAATGCTGGTTCACAGGGGGTGGTTGTCTATCGTAATTTTAACTTCTGGGAGTGGACTAGTGATAATATCCCTACACAGGCAACTTTGCAAAGTGTTAATATTAAATTTCGAGCACATCGATATGGAACAGAAAATTTTGAATTTTCAATTCATAATTTAAATACTCCATATAATTCACAGACTGATTATTATAATATGATAAATGGAAGTTCAAATATAATTTATCAAACATCCTTGACTCCAATAAATGATTATGTATTTTTTAATCAAACATTTACTTCCGGTGACTTCTTTAATGCAGTTGCAACTTCAATTACTTCGGGGAACTATTTTTTTTCTTTGGGAATACGTCTTAATCCCGAATCGAGTCCAACCCCTTGGTGGACCATTTCGCCCTTCAATGGTGGTTCTACAGATGTTCCTTCATTTGACCTTACCATTACTTATTCAACTCCTGATCAATACTTCACTCTTATCAACAAGATTCAAAATACAGAAAATTATGGGGCATTGATTGTCAATAACGATTTGGTACACCCCAAACCATCCGGCTCATCAGTGTTTCTTCCTTGGGGTTCTGATAATAACGTACGAACAGATGAATTGCCTTTCATTGTTAATTTTTTAAATGGTGGCTCAACTCAAAAAACTAACTATTGGGATTTATCTCCTGCCGATTATTCTCTTTATCACGAATTCACCTCACTCCCAGGTACGCCACATACTTTCAAGTCAACTTTTCTTCAAACATACACTGCTACACTTAATAATAATTTACTTGAGGGAGGAAGCGGCGGAAATATTGAATTTAAGGATCCCTGGTTTTATTATCAGGATGAGTTAGGAAATTGGCTTCAAAGTAATGTGCTAAAATCATATTCAACTCCTTTCGTTATTCAGAATGGAAGCGGTTCATATGGTGGTGTGTTTTTAAATCAAAGTGGACCTAGTTCCAATTGGAGTGGAATTTACTACTCCGTAAACTCCCCGGATATGCAGCCAATAACCGTTAACGGACAAACGCATAAATTCTTTTTACAAAATTGGAGCGGAACAGGTGTTACATTTCAAAGTACAGGCTCACCACAAACAGGAGTAGTCTTTACAAGCGGCAGCGCAGTTGTTACTGCAAACCTGAAAGGACAACTGCTCAGCAACGAGGGCAGCGGCTTCTCAAGCAACGGGCAGAGAAAAATAGTAAGAGATAATTCGGGATTTTATCATTCAGTTTACACGTCTCAAAACTTAGTATGGTACACGAAGAGTACAACCACCTCCTTTACGGGGGGTTGGGATAAAGATGAAATAATGTTTTCAGAAGTTGCAGCCAAAAACCCGTCAATGGATATTAATGGAAATATTCTTTCTGTAGTTGCAGAGGTGCAGGATGGTTCTGCTGCATCTATTTATCTCTACGACAACGGTAGCTACACAGAAGTAGCTCAAATAGACAACAACTATTACGGAAGCTCTTACCCTGTAGTCTCCCGCACGAACAACGAAATATTTATTATTTACAAACCATCATCAACAAGTCCATTAAAGTACAGGAGATATTATCACTCCAATTTACCACCTCAGAACTGGACTTGGACAGATGAGGCTGATCTGCCCTTCTCAACTTCAAATTCAAAATACCCTTCCATCACAGGTGATAAAGGAAGCGATGATGTTTACATTACCTGGCAGGAAGGAACCACTCAAATAAAATATCTTTACTCACACAGGCAGGGGGACAATCATCAATTCTTTTCAAGTGATTTTATAACTGTTTCAAATGGCAGCGGATATTCAAATAACACCAACCCTTCAATAAGTTTAACCCCGTCAGGTCCTTTTGTCAGTTGGACTGGCAGCAGGAAAGAAAATAGCCCAAATAAAATTATTGGGAAGGAGACCTTAAGTTTTGTTTACAGAGCAATAATGAGAGCCAAGTCTGTTAACTGGGGTGACTTTTATGTAATGGGTGATAACGTCAATTACACGAATAATAATTCAACCACAAACTCTAATAGCGAAACAGTTATTGCTTATTCAAGGGATAACGGACAATTAGTTCCCTGGGCAAGAAGGGTTGGGGGATATTACACAGGATTTGGATCAATCAGTCATAACGGTTTGCAGGTTAATCTATCAAACGGCAGCAGTTTGTCTAACTTAAAAGCAATGGTGTTTAATACTGCTGCACTGCCATACCCTATCAACCGCTCAACAACTGATTTTACTACAACCATTCCAAAATTAACAACAGGCGATGAAGTCTCTTATGGTAGAACCGGAGTTATAAGTAAACAGGATGTGGAATTTGTTTTTACTGTTGAAGATATTCTTCTTAACGATAATAATATTGAATTCACTTCAAGAGTTGATACTCTTCCTGTTTTAAGTTTGGAAGAACTTAACTCAGCAGCAAGGAGCAACACATTTAACCTTGATGAAAATTCTTCTTTGTATTTTTCATTATACTATTTAGTCATCAATCCCGAGTTAGCTTCAACTGTTCTTGGCGAAAATGATTATGTAAGATTTAAACTTGAACTTGTAAAAACTGTCGGTGATCAGGTTGTAGGCGTATTTGATGATATTACTTTTACAAAAGACAATGCTTATGATCACGAAAACACAAGTTATAAAGTTGACTGCACCGGGATAGAGAGCGGCAGTTATTATTTCAGAATTTCAGCAGATGAAAACTGTCAAACAGGGCTAAGTATTGCAAACACACAGAACGATGCCGGAAATCTTGCAAAGAAAAACTACACAGAGGTTTATTTCAATGGTGAAACAAGTCCGCTTACTTACGACCTCTCCCAAAACTACCCCAACCCTTTCAATCC
>DAOLIQ010000147.1:0-4309 GCA_035328465.1 Ignavibacteriaceae bacterium
ATTCACCACATTAAATTAAATATTTTTTCTGTCTAGTTTTTGGGGTACACTATAACTTTTTCAAATACGATAGTAAGATTGTCAACATGCACCATATCATTATCGGTGTTTATTTTTAAAGTAGTAGAGAAATGGATTTAATAAATAAAACACTTTGGCTTTTGTTTTTTGGTTTTTTAGCTATGGAAATTTTTCCACAGGGACAATCTTATATCTCAACAAATGGAAGTATTAACAATTCGTTTCCCAAAAGAAGTATTTACAATGTATCAAACATAACTCCATTGAAAAATAATAATTCTGCCGAAGTTTTAGATAGTCTTATTTGTATATATTTAAACGGAATTAGAATTAAAATTACATATAATTATAATGTTGATTTATCATTAAATTTTTTCACAATGGCTGATTGGTATAATGGTGAATGGATTATTTCCGATAAACGTACAAACTCATACAATTCTGAAGGAAATCTTGAATTAGTTCTTTGGGAATGGTTTAATACTTCATCAGGAGAATGGTTCAAATACGCGAAGGATGTTTATAATTATGATTCTTTTGGTAATAGGGTTGTTTATTTACGTTTGTATTTCAATGGTCAGGAATTTGAGAATGATTTTAAATATGAAAATTTTTATGATGCTTCAAACAATTTAGTATCATCAGTAAATTATGATTGGATAGATAGTATATGGACAAACAGTTCTAAATCTATTTATACATATACTCCAGAGAATGTAATTGATACAGCTTTATTTCAGATTTGGACAAACAACCAGTGGATAAATTACCAGTTGAATATTTATGAATATGATGAAGAGCTTAATATCATTTCTAATTTAGCAAAAAGATGGCAAGAAGATAATTGGGTAAATTTTGGTTCGGGGAAATTTGAGTATGATGTTAATAATAATTTGGTGTTAGAAAATTGGGAAATAGCATATAATAATACCTGGGAAAATTGGTTTAGAATATTTTATGAATATGGTGAAAATAATAATTTAATTCATCTATTTGGTGAGGAGTGGGTAAATGGACAGTGGATACTGGAAAATGAACCTCTAAGAGTTACAAATCCAGATGGTATTTTAATCGGGTTCATAGCTAAAGAAATATTTTTGTACTATAGTAGACCCACAAGTGTAGGAAGTGAAAAAAATATTGTGGAAGAATATGATCTTTATCAAAACTACCCCAACCCTTTCAATCCATCAACAACAATAAAGTACCAAATCCCAAATGCCGGAAATGTAACACTAAAAGTTTACGACATACTCGGCAGAGAAGTAACTATACTTGTTGACGAATTTAAGAATGCAGGCAGGTATGACGTAAACTTCAACGCAGGCGAACTTGCCAGCGGAGTGTATATCTACACAATCAAATCAAATGATTTTACAGCTTCGAAAAAGCTGATGCTGCTGAAGTAAAGTCAGACGTCAATTGTGAAACGTCAAACGAAATAGATTACTTTAAAATTTAAGGCAGCCATATCCGTTAGCTAACGGAGGCTGCCTTTTTTATTTTTATTTAATAGACTGTCCGAAAATATTCCCTCGTCCTAAAATCAAATTTGGATCCAGAGTTTTTTTTATTTCAAACATCTTTGAAATTGTTTCGCGTCCGTACATTTCCAGCAGGTAATCTGTTTTGATTTTGCCTACCCCATGCTCGGCGGAAATTGTTCCGCCGTGATTTATTGCTGCAATGCAAATCGCGTGATAGATATTTTTGCCAGTTTCAAATTCATTTTTATTTTTGGGCAGCATATTCAAATGCATGTGCGAATTTCCAAAATGACCGTAAACCACGAAGTCTATTTCTGCATTCTGTACTAATTTTTTTGAAGAAGCAAAAAACTGTCTGAAAAATTTATCAGGCACAGCAACATCGGTGCCGAGTTTTCGCAGATTATTTTTTGCAATGTATTCATTCACCTTCCAAGATATAGCGTGTCGAAATTCTCTGATCTTTGATTTATCATTTTCAGTAAATGCAAACCATGCAGTTTCTGCATTGCCATTATTTTTATTAATTAGATCAAGCCATTTGTTGATTTGAATTTCTTCGCTTGCAGAATCAGCTTCCTGTTCAAACCAGATTGCAGCTTTTGCATCGCGGGGAATGTTTTGAAAATCTGCCGATAAAAATTTGAGCGAATGTTCGTCAAAAAATTCAAGTGCGAGTGCATCAATTTCATTTTTAGAATTATTATCTCTTGCCTCGAATGAAAGACTTCGTGCAGTGTCAAGAAAATTAAATGCGGCAGTTTCATCATTAAAAAATACCACACAGGAAATAACTTTTTCAGGAAGGGGCAGCAATCTCAATTTTGCTTTAGTTATAATTCCAAGTGTTCCTTCCGAGCCAACGAAGAGATCGATTGCATCCATCCCATCTTTAACAAAATACCCCGAAGCATTTTTTGTCAGCGGCATTTTATAAGCAGGAAGTTTAAGAGTGATAATTTTATTCGATTCAGTTTTTAATTCCAAAATATTCTGATCTGCTTTGCACCCACCACGTTTGAGTTTCAGCCATTCACCTGTTGGCAGAATGATATTTAATTCTTCAATAAAATTTCTTGTTGCACCGTACTTAAAAGTTTTAGCTCCGGAGGCATTCGTAGCAATTGTGCCGCCTATAAAACAATTTGTTTCAGTTGGATCGGGAGGATAAAATAGATTTTTTTCTTTCACTTTATTTTGCAGATCGGCGAGAATAACAGCAGGCTCAACTGCTGCAAATTTTTGTTCAGAATTTATTTCTAAAATTTTATTCAGTTTTTCGGTTGAGATTACAATTCCAGTTTGCGGAACACGTGCCCCTGTTAAACCAGTGCCGTTACCTGCTATTGTGACGGGAGTTTTGCTTCGATTTGCTTCAATAATTATTTCTGCAATTTCATTTTCATTATCCGGAAAATAAACAGCATCACAGCTTCCTTTGAAGTTTGAAGCATCAGTTAAAAAGTTTTGTATTTCGTCTTGTGTTTTTTTTATAATCATAAAATTTATATCTCTTGTTGAAAATGGAGCACTGAATCAGTGCGAATATATTTTTAGAGAAAGAAAACTGCCACGAATTTCACGAATTAAATTGTTTGCCTTAAATAATTAAGATAATTTTTCTGAACATTCAAATCCGGGATTGAGATACCTTTTCTTTTTATTTCAGGATTAAGATTCATCGAAAAAAATAATTTATCAAGCGCGTCGTACATATTTATTTCTGGAAAGGAAGTGTCTCTTAAATGATGGATCAATTTTAATGTATTGAATCCATCGAACCAAAATATTTTTTGCTTTTGAATCTGACTTTCATTCTTTGTTTTATGAATGATCGAATTCCACGTTTCAATAAAGTTTCTACTTATAAGGAAATTTTTTAATTCTAGGTGAATATTTTCTGCCTCTGCCAAATATTCCTGAGAAGTTAAAATATTATGAGAGTGAAATATCTGCAGCCAATTTTTTAAAATAAAAAAACTTTCAGGATCAAATAACTTGTATTCATCCTTCGAGCTTTGTAAAAAGCGATTCACTCTTTGACCCGTTCCGAAGGGCACGCGCCAAGATGGGCGCGCTGAAGGTACAACTGTAGTTCCTTTAATTGAATGAACAAAAAATTGTTTTGCGAGTTTTTCAATAAAATAAAAATCCTCGGCAGCTTTTCGTTTATTCATTCCATCCACCTTGATGTAGCTTTCAACATCACAAATCATCGTAGAGCCGAGAGTGTGTAATGCGAATGTAGAGTTGGCGTATTTTAATCCGAGCACATAATATCGAAGAAAGGTTTCATAACAAATTATTGCTTTGGTGTTTTCATCATCAGCCGAAATATCGTGAGCAAAATTAACAACAGCAGCGTTAATATTATTTTTATTGAAGTAAGAGACAATTGTTGTGAGATAATTTTTCTCAACCACGCAATCGGCATCGAGGCAGATCAATAATTTTTTTTCAGTGGATTTATAATTAAAAATCTTTAATGCAGCATCCATTCCAATTTTTCTTGCAAGCCCAACCCCCGCATCCTTTTCCGGAAGTTCATTCCCCGATGAAGAAGCATTTAGCAATGCAATTCTTAAATTACTTTTAATAATCTTACTTGAATAGTCTTTATCATTTATCTTAAAAATAATCTTACTAATTAATTCTATCGAAGATTTATTTGCGGCTTTAATTTCATCTGAAGAAAAAGCAGAATTATTTATCACAAAAAGAAAAAGAGAAGACGAAAAATATCTCCCGTCCATTTCTGAAAGGCTGTTCAAAAGAGAAACGATATTTTGAAATTCATCAAT
>DAOLIQ010000148.1:0-4271 GCA_035328465.1 Ignavibacteriaceae bacterium
CTTCTCCAACAGAATTTTCACTTGAGCAGAATTATCCAAATCCATTTAACCCTTCCACTAATATTAAATATGCAATTAGCAGCAGGCAATTTGTAACTCTCAAAATATTCAATTCACTTGGCGAAGAAATAGAAACTTTGGTAAATGAATTTCAGGATGCAGGAGTTCATTCTAAATTATACATTCTAAATTCTACATTGCCCAGCGGTGTGTATTATTACCAACTGCGAGTTTATCCCGTAAGCGGGGTGGGTGGTTTTGTCGAAACGAAGAAGATGATTTTGCTGCGATAGGATTGATAAATTATTTCTGACTCTGTGATAACTTTTTCACAGAGTCAGAAAATCAAATAGAAATTAAATTAATCTGTAGGATTAAATCATTTTCTTTTTCTTCAGAATATCTTTTAAAGTTACAGAGCCTATCTCCTGAAGATCATACTTCACACGTGTGAATGGTTTATTCATTTTAATATATCTACTCAAATCAATCGGAGTGCCGATAACAACAGTATCACATTTGGTATTATTTATTGTAGTCTCAAGATCTCTCAATTGTGCAGCACCATATCCCATTGCTGGAAGAAGTACGCCGATGTTAGGGTATTTCTGAAATGTAGCGCTGATTGATTTAACTGTAAAAGGTCGGGGATCAACAATTTCTTTAGCACCAAGTTTTTGTGCAGCAACAACTCCGGCACCATATTTCATTTCGCCGTGCGTCAGGGTTGGTCCGTCTTCAACAACCAAAACTCTTTTACCGGTTATCAATTCGGGTTTATCAACTGTAACGGGGGAGGCACCTTCAATAATTATTGCGTTTGGATTTACTGATTTTATATTGTTTGTAACCGTGAGAATATTTTCCGGCTGAGCAGTAACTACTTTATTGATAACAGCAACATCAGCCATTCTTAATGAGGTATTCCCCGGATAATAAGTAAGCTCGTGTCCCGGTCTGTGAGGATCAACTACAGTAATTGTCAGATCAGCTTTATAGAAAGACACATCATTATTTCCACCATCCCACAAAATTATATCAGCTTCTTTTTCTGCTTCGTGAAGAATTGCTTCATAATCAACACCAGCATAAATAACTCCTCCGCTTGCAACATGCGGCTCGTACTCTTCAATTTCTTCGATAGTGCATTTATGTTTCTTCAGATCGGCATAAGTTGCAAAGCGCTGTACTTTTTGTTTAACAAGATCGCCGTAAGGCATGGGGTGGCGAATTGCAACAACTTTTTTACCAGCCTCCCGAAGTATTTGAACAATCTTTCTTGATGTCTGTGATTTTCCCGAACCTGTTCTGACCGCAAGAACAGCTATAACCGGTTTGGTACTTTTAATTTGGGTTTCTGCTGCGCCAAGTAGTCTAAATGAAACGCCTGCAGCATTAACAATTGAGGCTTTTGTCATAACATAATTAAATGGAACATCTGAATATGAAAAAACAACTTCGTCTACTTTGAATTTTTTAATTAACTCTTCGAGTTTTGATTCTTCATAAATTTTTATTCCATTTGGGTAAAGTTTTCCGGCGAGTTCTTTCGGATAAACCCTTCCTTCGATATTTGGAATTTGTGTTGCCGTGAATGCAACAACGTTGTAATCGTGATTGTTGCGGAAAAATACATTGAAGTTGTGAAAATCGCGACCTGCTGCGCCCATAATTAGAACATTTTTTCGAGCCATAAAATCTCCATGAACTGTTTGTAAATACGAAATAGTCAGTTTACTTATTTAAACAAAGTATTTCTTTTTTGTTGATGAAAATTAAGCCATTTCAGGCTGAAAAACTTGAACAAAAAATATTTCTTTCTATAAATCCATTTACTTCAAAAAAAGTACTTTGACCGATTTTAAGCTTTCGCCGGTGTTAATGCTGATTAAATAAATTCCGGTACTGATTAAATCGCCAGAATTATTTTTTGCATTCCATAAAATTCTGTGTCTGCCCGCTGATTGAGTTGAATTAAGAAGTTCAGCAACTTGATTACCGAGAATGTCAAATACTTTTATTGAAACTTTTCTTTCCTGAGAATTGTTTTCAATTCCAGCTGGAAGGTTGTATTCAATGGTTACTTCGGGATTAAATGGATTTGGAAATGCACTGAGATAAAATTGATCAGGGACGTTTTGAATTTCATTTTTTATATCGGTCAGTAAATTACTGCTCTGCGGCGTCGGCTGAAGAAAAGTCCATATTTCGCTTGCATCAGGAAATCTTCCATAGGAAATATCAGCACTTTGCGTACCGAATGAAACTGAATCTATTATAGTTACCCCATCCTCCGCAACTAAGGCGAGAAATTCTCCGCCGGCATCAAGTGCGAAGTTTGCGTGAAAGCCCTGCTGCGTCAAATCATTATCTGCCCAAATCAGAAAGAAGCTGTTAGCAGGAATTAAAGCAGAAGGGAACTGCCATTTAGTTAAACTATCGGGATCGTCGGTGAGATATTTGCCGGTCAATGTGATCTGCGTATTGGTGGGGTTATAAATTTCGATCCAGTCATCATATTCTCCATTCTGATCGGGATTAACAGAATTATTTTTTGCAAGCAGCTCGTTAATAACAAGGTTGTCAGAAATAATTGCAGGAGTTTGAATTTGAATTTTCTCATAGCGCGGATAAGTTTGACTAATTCCATTTTGATCTGTAATAAAAATCTGAAACGAACCGAAGCCATTTTCACCAAGTGCAGGAATAGTTCCACTCCATCTATCGGATTCCTCAACAAGCATTGTCCCCACAACTGGATTAAATGTCATTTCATAATCAATTGAGTTTGTTTGATCCTGCGGATAGTATTTTATTGTCATCGAGCTAATTCCTGTATATGAAAATCCAGAAGCATTAACTTCTATCGATTGATTCGGAAGAGGAATGGCGGGGGTAAAATCAATTGAATAAATAATTGGAGGCGCTGATACATAAAACAGAAACGAATTTAGCGAGACATTTCTGAGATTAATATATTCCTTCAAACCCCGCTTAACATGCTGATTGGTATAGCCTGTTGCAGAATATGAATCAAAAAAATCATTCGGAGTAAAGCCGTAGTCTTTTCCTTTAAAAGTGTCTGCAAGTGCTGAGGGCGTGATCATATCTCTTATTTCATCAATTCGATTTTCCCATAAAGGAAGCGCATAAACATTATCGCGATAAAATTGAAGAAAGTGAGTGTAAAGATTTTTATACTGAAAATTATTCATCATCCTTTCAGCAAGCGGACGTTCACTGTTAACTATTTTTGGAAAATCATAAGGATTTACATTTGCCCAATCAATATTGAACCAATCAACTCCAAAAGTATTATCATAATCAAATGGTATCAAGTGAAATTTATTTTGGGAAGGGGAGTGGTATAAATAGTAATTATTCATCAACGACCAGTAATCATCCCAGCTTCCTGTTAAAATATTCACGGCAAAATATTTTAGCACATCGGAAACATCTAATATTTTTTCAAGCGAATCAGCGAAAAGATTGTCAGGAGTGTTGTTAATTATATCAATTAAGTGAGAAAGCTGATAATAATTATCTTCAGATTCATTAGTCTTTAAATCATAGGCACGTCTGTTACCATCACTAAATTTGTAAAGATTAGGATCACTGCCGAGATAAACAAGATCAGCAGGGTAGAGGCATTTCCATAAATTTCCATCGGGGTCGGAAAAATTATGCTTAAGGAATTCTTCATCAATATGCTCGACAGAAATATAAAGTCCATAATATTGCCCGTTTATATAAACTTCCGAATGAGCTGCTCTGCCTGATATCATTCCGATCTTATTATAAAAATCCCAGCATAATTTACTTCTGATAATTGATGGATCGTTATGCTCGGCATTAAGATTTAAAACGTCAACATCAGAAAGCTGCTGCCCTTTTATAAATTCATTAAATGATAATTGGAAAGATTTTTTTTGTGCTTCACGCGAAGTGTTACCTCTTAAACCGAATCCAACCGAATCAACCGTTTTATCAACTAATGAATTTTTAAAATGAACCGAGCATACAAACATCGAATCGCTTTCAGGGTTTTGATAAAGCCATTCAACCGCAGCAGGATCAACGGTGATTTCAACTAACGCAACTTCAGTATCCTCGTACAATTCCCAACTATTATCGGTCTGAGCAATTGAGTTACCAAAGGGTATGGAAAAAGTGATAAGTGATTGAGTTAATAAAAAAAATGATTTTAATTTCATAATAAATTTTCTATTTGATTAACAATTAAAGTTTAAAAAAATCTAATTCAAAGTTCA
>DAOLIQ010000149.1:0-4247 GCA_035328465.1 Ignavibacteriaceae bacterium
ACTCAAGCACAATCTATTGGACGGGAAAAGATATACCTGCAGCAGATCATCAGGGAGATGGAATTCAAGTTTTCAAGAATCCGGATATATCTTATACAGTGAATAATGTAGTTATATGGAAATCAGGGAGACTTATAGTTAAAAATTGTACTATAAATACAGTTGAGCCAAAGAAATCAGGAATAGAAGCGGGTTATATAGCACCAAATGTTGAAAAACCTTTGGTTCAGACATACGACAGCTACATAGCAGGAGGTAAAGGTATTGGCATTACACAAAGTAATGATCTATTAATTGGTGAATTTTATACAGATGTTCAGAATTGTACGATTGTAAACTTGGATCCTACAAGGCGACCATTAAGAATAGAATTTTACGATTCTGGTACTTTACGCATCATTAAGGATAATATTTTGATATGTTATCCTGGATTCAATCCACTACTTTGTCCTGTTGGAGAATACGATACAGATCCTGACGCAGTTATTTATGGTTCGAACAGATGGATGATCGGAACAGAATGGCAAACTCCATTTTGCGTAGATCACAATTTAGTTTTTGTTGAAGACTAGGGAGGAGGGGATACAAAATGAAACACATAGAAATAGCATTGTTGTTCTATTTACTTTTTTTATTGACACTAAGTAATTTATTATTTGCTCAGGAACCAGACACTCTTTGGACTAAGCTAATAGGTGGGGATAGTATGGATGTTGCTTATGATGTCGAAGAATTATGGGATGGTGGATTTGCAATAGTTGGTTATACCAAATCAATCCCACTTACAGATTACGACATTTGGCTGCTACGTACAGATTCAAACGGTGATACTTTATGGACGAGAACTTATGGTGGAGATGGAGTTGAATATGGCTACTCACTAAAAAAAGCTGACGATGGTGGTTTTATCATTTCAGGCGTAACTGATTCTTATGGTGCTGGTGGATTAGATTTTTATTTAATAAGAACGGACTCTCTTGGCGACACACTTTGGACAAGAACATTTGGCGGTATAAATGATGATATTTGCTGGTCAGTTGACAACTCCCTAGATGGTGGATTTGTGATGGCAGGAGAAAAAGATGCATTTCCAGAAACGCCAGATGCAATGGTTGTAAAAGTAAACTCACTGGGACAACTAGAATGGGAAAGGATTTATGGTTCCTTCCTCATTAACAAGGCCCACTCAATCAGAGTAATCAATACTGGTGAATTGTTAATTTCAGGGACATATCAAATACTTGGAGTAAATGAGGATGGATGGTTATTAAAATTAAATTCAGACGGTGATTCCCTGTGGTCAAAATTCTTTGGTGGAGCATTTATAGATGAGTTTTTCTTGAACAATACTACATCAGATTTAGGGAATATATTGGTTGGAAGTCACTTGCCATCTCTAGGTGACTACCCAGACTTATTTTTAGTTAAGACAGATTCATTGGGTAATGAGCAATGGTCAAAGACACTTGATTATGATAATGATGGAGACATTGGTTATTCAGCCCAGCAAACATCAGATGGCGGATATATTATTACTGGTGAAGCCCGCCCGCTTGATGGAACTCCAAGGGTTTGGGTTGTGAGAAGTGATTCACTTGGCAATATACTTTGGGATAAGTTTATTCAAACCGGCGTTGAGTTTCAAAATAAAGGGCCAATCCGCGGCGCAGATCGAGGATATTCAATAAAACAAACTGTTGATGGCGGTTACATTGTGGCGGGATATAAAAGTGCACAGACGACTATTGGTTACCAGTTCCAAGTTTACTTAATTAAAATTGCCTCCGACATCATCCCCGTCGAACTAACCTCCTTCGTTGCAACTACTCAGCAAAACAATGTTACACTTAACTGGCAAACTGCAACGGAGACAAATAACAGCGGCTTCGAGATTGAAAGAACCTCACCCCTTCCCTCTCCTTACGAAGGAGAGGGTGTCCCGACAATTCGGGACGGGAGAGGTTGGAATGTAATTGGTTTTGTCCCTGGCTTTGGTACTACTACTGAACCAAAGAGTTATTCTTTCATTGATGAAAATGTTTCTGCAGGGAGTTATCAGTACAGACTTAAACAAATTGACTTTGACGGAACGTTTGAATACTCAAACACAGTTGATGTTGAAATAACCTCACCAACAGAGTTTTCACTTGAGCAGAATTATCCCAACCCTTTCAACCCAAGCACAGCTATCAGCTTCTCAATTCCTGAAAGAAGTTTTGTTACACTCAAAGTTTATGATATTCTTGGCAGAGAAGTAGCAGAACTCATAAATGAAGAACTTGAAACAGGCCGTTTTGAAAAAACATTTGAAGCAAACAATCTTGCCAGCGGCGTTTACATTTACAGAATCACTTCAATGAATGAAGGGAGAATTTTTTTCAATGAATCGAAACAGATGCTGTTGATAAAATAAGGAGGTAATTAAAAAATGAAAAAGATGATAATGTTAAGTCTAATATTTATATTCTGCTACAACATAAACTCTCAAGATATTCTGTGGAAGAAGAATTTTGGATTAACCACAGCAGATGACTTTGGTAGAGCAGTAGTTGAAACTAATCATGGTGGCATTTCCATAGCTGGTTACACTGGTTCGTATGGAGCAGGAGGATTTGATGTATGGTTAATTAAGACTGATGCCGATGGAAATATACTTTGGTCAAAAACATATGGCGGTTTGGGTGATGATTATGCCTATTCGCTTAAACAAACTGACGATGGAGGGTTTATTATCGGAGGGGCAACAAACTCTTTTGGTGTTGGTGGATTAGACTACTACCTTATAAAAACAGATTCGCTTAGTGATACGCTCTGGACAAAAACATTCGGCGGGGTAAATGATGATATTTGCTGGAGTCTAGCTTTAGCAGATGATGGTTATGTAATTGCTGGTGGAAAGAATATGCAGCCTGATCATCCAGATATTTGGATTATTAAGCTTGACACTATCGGAAATTTTATTTGGGAGAAAACCTATGGTACAAGTGCCGATGAAATTGCCTGGAGTATTGAAGTAACGTCTGATCATGGCTATATCATTGCAAGCCAAAATCCAATAAATTCATATGATGGCTGGTTAATTAAAATTAATTCAAATGGGGATTCTCTCTGGACTAAATTCTATGGCGAGGATTTAGGGGATCTATTATTATTTGCGACTCAAACTCAAGATGGGGGGTATATTCTGACTGGACGATTTTCCGAACATACTGGCGGTTATACAGGAAACGTTTGGCTTCTCAAAACCGATTCACTAGGAAACACTGAGTGGGAAAAAACTTACGATTATCAGAATGATTATGACATCGGTTATTCCGTTCAGCAAACTATTGATGGGGGGTATATTGTTTGTGGATCAGGTCAATGGGACGTTAATTATGGCTGGATAATAAGAACTGACTCTGTTGGAGATACCCTATGGACAAAATCTATTGAAAGCTACTCAAAAATAAATAATTTCACTACACTCTATACTGTCTGTTATTCAGTCATTCAAGCTTCTAATGGAGATTATATAGTAGCAGGTAATCAACCTCAATTACCCCCGTCAGATCACGCTCAACAAGTAATGTTATTACGCATAGCCTCCGACATAGTCCCCGTCGAGCTAACCTCCTTCACTGCAACTGTACAGCGAAACTCTGTCTCACTAAACTGGCAAACTGCAACGGAAACGAATAACAGCGGGTTTGAATTGCAAAGGAGTGAAATGTCAAATGTCAAAAGTCAAACGGATTGGCAGGTCATAGGGTTCGTTCCAGGGTTTGGCACTACCACCGAGCCAAAGAGTTATTCTTTCATTGATGAAAATCTTTCTGTTGGAAATTATCAATACAGACTAAAACAAATTGACTTTGACGGATCGTTCGAATATTCAAACACAGTTGAAGTTGAAATCTCTTCACCAACAGAATTTTCACTTGAGCAGAATTATCCAAATCCATTTAATCCATCTACTAATATTCAATACACAATTAGCAGCAGGCAATTTGTAACACTCAAAATATTCAATTCGCTTGGTGAAGAAATAGAAACTTTAGTAAATGAATTTCAGGATGCAGGAGTTCATTCTGCATTCTACATTCTACATTCTACATTGCCAAGCGGGGTGTACTATTATCGAATTAATGCCGGAGGACAAGCACTTACCCGCAAGATGATTTTGATGAAATAGCGACAAATGTTAGAGGATTAAATTAAAGAGTTAAAGATTAACTTTCCTTTGCTGTTCGTCAAAGAGGATATAC
>DAOLIQ010000150.1:0-4238 GCA_035328465.1 Ignavibacteriaceae bacterium
CAGGGTCATCATCACCTGTGTTGTAACTAACATAAACGTGATTATCTGATACAGTAACGGTTGGGAATCCGCCTGTACTCGTAACATCTTCTTGAGTACCCCACGTACCACTTGTAATTAAATGGTAATACGTCTTGTATTCGCTTCCGTTATCCTGCGTTGCATAGACTATGTGTAATCCTCTATAGTCATAAGCAATTTCAACTCCGTTGCAGTTGTTGCTGCCAATGGATTCATCGACCGGATCAAACCAGGAGTTACCCTGATTGGTGGACTTTTTATACCTAAGATTATTGCCGAGTTTATAAACGATATAAATTTCATTATCGGTGCCGGTAATGTTCGGGAATGATGCACCACCTGAAGTTTCAACTGTGTTATTCCTTATAATTGATCCTTTACTGTCAAGCAGATAATATTTTAACGAATTCGTTCCGTTTGAAGTTTGAATCAGTAAATGATTTCCATCTTTATTTGTAAATAGATCCATCTTAACAAGGTTGGATTCGTTAACAGAAGTGGTCTTTGTATTATTCCAACCTTGTGAAAATAAGTAAGCTGTCATAACCAAAAATAAAATTATTGTGTTTTTCATTTTAATAATCCTTGAAATTTTTATTTCATTAAAATTGCTTTAATTGTTTTAGAATAGTTATTCGCAATGAAGCGAATAAGATACATTCCTGAAGGAAGTAAATTTCCATTACTATCCCTGGCTTCCCAGCTTATTGAGTAACTGCCGGGAGAGATTTCTTTTTCTAACAGCGTTGTTATTTCTTTCCCTAAAATATTATAGACCTTTATGGAGGTAAACGAAGTAGAACCAACATCGAATTTTATATTTACTTTCGGATTAAATGGATTCGGGTATGAGGGGGATAAGTTAAAAGAATTTGGAGCAACATTTTCAGTTCTACCTATATTAACCGGGAATGTTGGGAAGAAAATGTAAGAAAAATACTTAATGCCAACATTATTCTTTATATCGTCCATACTCACAATTATTTCTTCTTTACCATCACCGGATAAGTCGCTCATAACAGCACCATAGTAAACACTATTTCTACCAACAAGGCTTAATCCATTCTGCCTGAAATAGAATAGTTCATAAGTTTGATGATTAGTACTACCATTGAACTTCAAGATCAGCACAGTCTGTTCAATACAGATCATCATCTCCTCAATTCCATCTTTATCTACATCTAAAGCCTGAAAGTTTTGAGCAAAGAATGAAAATATACCCAGCAGATCAATCCTTCCAACAATCTGGTAGTCATTATCTCCTACTGCCTCAAATAGGGTAATCCTTGTGATTACATTGCCTTCGGGGGTAAACATATCACCACCAATCCAAACTTCTTTTTTCCCGTTTTTATCAATGTCATTTGTTTGAGCAAACATATATGCATTCGTAGTTTCTACTCTGCCCTGCCAGTTTGGAGTATAAGAGTTGTTTCCTATGTTTTCTATAGATAATACATCCCCATTCACACTGCCAGTAAAGAATTCCACTCTGCCATCCTGGTCGAAATCATCAATTGCAAATCCCTCAAAATCAGGTCCGGTGGGAGTGTAGTCATATGAGTAAATTGAATCGAAATAATTTAAGAATGGATTAAATTCAAAGAAAAAAACACTAAGTGGGCAGCAATGTCTAATAAAAATTTGGTCGGTTAACTTATCTCCATCCCAATTACCAAACCTGTTATCATTTTGTTGATAACCCTCTTGAAACGGATAGAAGATGAATGATAATTTTTTTGCTAAACTATCAGGTGCATCTTTATGAAAAAACAGGAAACTATTGCCTGAGTATAAACTGTCATCACTAAAGCGCCTTAGATGCAAATCATCCATACCATCATTATCAATGTCAAAAATACTCAAAGCGATAGATGTAGTATCATAGCTGTAAACAGAATCAAAACCTTGCTGTTCATTTTCTTCAAAGATAACTATATCAGTATAGTCGGTAGTGTAATCCTTCATCCTGCCGTATAGTTCCGGCAATTGGTTATTGTTTACATCACCAACTAACAAGAAGCTATTCGGTCCAGTACCAATCGGTACTTCCTGCCATAGTTTGTATTTATCTACATAGAGAGTTGTGTCTATGTTTGTTAGGTCTATTATTGTACTGTCGTAGGTTGGTGAGTAATTTATGTTATTCACTTTTGATGGTTTGTAGTCACCAATGTTTTTATACAGCACTTTGCCGTTTGGGTATTCAAGTTTAAGTAAGTTGGGTTCAACTTCTGTTACTTTAATATCCTCACGGGTTTTTAATTGTTGTAGTTTTTCTTCTCTTCCGCCTGGTGCGGATTGTGCAAAAGAAAAACTACTTATAACTATCAACAGACAACAGACCAATATTTTTTTCATCTCTTTAATACCTTATCAAAAAATGTTTAGGGAAAGACCCTTTCCCGATATGATCGGGACTCAGGGTGACAACGCTACTTTTTCTAAAGCTATGTAAAACCAGTTGGGAAGTATGAATGTATGAGTGAAAAATTGAGTGATTGTTTATAAGACAGTAAACCTGTCTTTTCTTTTTTAATTCTTGTAAGAATTCCATTCAGCCTGCCCCGCATTAGCGCGGGAAGAATATAAAGTGGACATATAAATATCAGTACCATTATTTACTCCCCGGTAAATAAATAAAAATGGGGAGGGGTAAATAATCGTGCCAAACTATTTTTAATTTTGGCTATCACAAAGGTTTTTACTCCTAAAACTATCTCTTCGTGGTTAAACATAAGTGAAAAATAATTTAAAGTAAAGATATTTTATGATTGATGCAGTAAGTATTTAGATAGGGTATTGAGTGATGAGATTACTATAATAATTCCTTGATAATTATTTGATTGAATCATTAAAAAAGGCAGCCGGTTTTGGCTGCCATTTTTTATTTCTCGTATTGATCGTCTTTCTTTTATCATTCTATCTCTATGTTTCCCTCCACCTGTTTTAGGACGACTTATTTCAAATTATCCAGTGCCTGTTTAATTCTTACGTGTTGATTTTCCGGTGACATTTCCAATGCTTTGGTGTAATATTTAATTGCATTTTCTTTATCACCTTTAGTCGCATACCCTTCTGCAAGGCTGTCCCACGCATTCCACGAATCAGGAAATCTTTCGGTGTTTGTTTTGAATACTTTGATTGCTTCATCAATTTTTCCAGCTTGCAGGAATTGATAACCAACCGTGTTGATGTCTGCTTCTGTTCCACTGCCAAGTGCTTTGGATTTTAATTCTTCAGCTTCGGATTTTTTACCGAGTGCTTCAAGCAGCAACGCTTTTGTAATTTGATTTTGTATGTTCGGAGCAATTGAAATTGATCGGTCTGCCCAGGTTAGTCCCTCCTCCATGTTTACTCTATTTTGCAGACAGTAATTTGCTGCCTGATTCCATGGCTGCCAGAAAAATCCCGCAAGATTATCAAACTCTTTTCTGAAACTATCGAACACAACTTTGTGAACATCAACTGCAATATTAAAACTCGCTTTCATATCAGCCCAGCGTAATGCGATTGTTGTCGAATTAGCTTCAACATTATCAAAAGTATATTGAAGCCATTCCTGCATCTCAGCTTTTTGCGGTGTAATTGTTATGCGTAGTGCATCTTCCTTCTGATCATAATTAAAGCTCCCCCATGACCAATAATTTTTGCTGAAGATTAAAGTCCAGTCCTTATCAGTTGGAATAATATGAAAACCATATTTACCTGCCGGAAGATTCTTCCCATTTATTTGAACTTCACTTGAAAATGAAATTACTGTATTTTCATTTGCACCAGCACGCCAAACTTCGCCGTAGGGAACCAAACCACCAAAAACCGTTCTACCCTTTACTCCGGGGCGATTGTAAATAATTGAAATTTCAGTTAGACCAATTTGCTGAGAAACAGTTGCACGCTGACTTGCATCAGGAATTTTAAGCTGCGGCTGAGCAAAAATAATTTCGCCCGAAGAAAAGATTAACAATGCTAACAACAGCACAAAAGTTTTAGACAAGTTTTTCATGACATCCTCTATTATATTGTTAAAAAATTTTCAAGAAAAGTATGAGATTATATGGTCGGATTATTGCTTCTTTCTATAAACGGATAAATAAACTGATGAATGAAATTTGAGTTACCTTGAATAAGTCGTATGAGAAATATTTATCAAACTCGGGAGCTCATCCCCAACCCCTTCTCTTAACAAGAGAAGGGGCTTAAGACAATCTTCTTTC
>DAOLIQ010000151.1:0-4120 GCA_035328465.1 Ignavibacteriaceae bacterium
TAGAGGCAAATAATTTTTTATTAGATACAGAATGATTTCCACTTACACACCTATTGCTCACCTATTATACTCCTATTTAACTATCGGTTTATATTTTATTGATATAAAAAAATTGAGGCTGCCTCAAAAGTCCAAAGTACAGCATTGTCATTCCCACCCCGATTTTCATCGGGATAAACTCCAGTGGGAATCCACTTTATTTTAAGAGTTATGGATTCCCGTTTTCACGGGAATGACAAACAAAAATGGACTTTTGAGACAGCCTAATTGCAAGTGCAGTGAAATATACTGATTGAATTAATTTACCAATCACATTGAATAAATTCTCTTATCTCAAAAGAATCATCTTTTTGGTTTGCACAAAATCATTTGTGATTATGCGGTAGTAGTACACTCCGCTTGCCAATGTAGAATTTATAATGTACAATTTAGAATGAACACCGGCTTCCTGATATTCATTTACCAAAGTTTCTATTTCTTCGCCAAGCGAATTAAATATTTTCAGACTTACAAACTGCCTGCTTTTAATTGAATACTTAATTGTTGTTGTCGGATTAAAAGGGTTGGGGAAATTCTGCTCAAGTGCATATTCTATTGGCGGATTATTTTCCGAATCATCATCAACTGAAACAGCAATATCGTTTACATCGCCCGGCGAACCGTGACCAACCGAAGCTCCCCAGTTCTCTGCAATCGAATTATCAAGCAGCGGATCCTTCAAAGATAATGTTGGACCGGTGCCATCAGGTGCTGTTACCCAAGGCGCCTGATCATCATAAGTTAGTGCATCAACTAATTCATCATTATTGTTGAATAAACGAATCAGTTCGCCGTCATTATTCAAGCTGAAGGATAAATT
Organism: Ignavibacteriaceae bacterium; assembly: GCA_035328465.1. Classification (GTDB taxonomy): domain Bacteria; phylum Bacteroidota; class Ignavibacteria; order Ignavibacteriales; family Ignavibacteriaceae; genus JADJEI01. The sequence continues at coordinate 860 of DAOLIQ010000151.1, forward strand.
ACCAAAATAATTTTGCACGTTTGGGAAAAGTGTTTTGAATGCAGTTGTATCTTTACAAAGTAAAATGTAATCATTCGGTTGAATTAAAGTTCCATTCGGCAAATAAAAAATATGGGCATCGTCATCATCCTTAAAATACCAGCCGGTCAAATCAATTTGAGCATTGCTGCTATTATAAATTTCCACCCAATCTTCAGGATCAAAATCAGGAGCGCTGTTATAATTTATTTCATTGATAACGATTGAGCCGGCAAGTGTTGTATCCGATTCAAAAATTGCAGTAACATTTATATCACCTGTCAAAGTTATTGTGTAAGTAGAGGAATCAGCACCGGTAAGTCCTGTCCACCCAAGAAAATGAAATCCCGGTTCAGGCTCAGCCTTAAGCGTTATCGGAACATCATTAAAGTAAACGCCTGTCCACGGATAATTCTTAACTTTCAATTTGTTTACGACAATTTTCCCCTGCCCTTGCGGCGAAACGTTTAGATTAATATTTGACATTCCGCTAAGATTAAAATAGTCAACATAAAAATTTCTAAGCGGCTCAAGTCTATTCTGAGCAAAGAAAATCAAATCATCAACAAAACCATTCCATTCATTCGGCGACTGCCCCCACTTTGTTTTATGAAATGGTATTTCAGCTTCAATGACTGATTTGAACTTATTGATTCTTGCAGTAACAGTATCAGCAATAAACAGCGAGTTTGAATAATCTGCAAATTGATTGATAAAATCGAATTTAAATTCCTGATTCTGCAAAAGTTTTCTTAAAATTAAAGTTGACCAAGGGGGGTTGGGCCAGGGCGGTCCATTTGGTTCAGCAGCAAAAGAAAGCGTATTATGCTGATATGCATTATCATCGTATAAACCAAAACCAAAATCTGTGTCGGATAAAATCCACTGCCATCTGCCATCGGGAGTTCGGGGCTGCCAATATTTTATATTGCTTCCGGGCCAGTCTGTATTTGCAAAATAGATTTCAGAAACTTCATACTTGATAAAATTATCCACTTCCATTTGAGTTTTGATGTAATCATAATTAGTCTGATTTGAGAAATTATGAGTTTCGATAAAGTCAATCATATCAAAATAGCTGTATGGATCTCCGGCAATCGGATCCCAGCCATCAAGCTGCAGAAGATCAATATTGTTTGGATCAACGGTGGGGTGATGAGCGGCAATATAATTCTCATTAATTTTTTCGCGTATATTTTGTATGCCCCAGTATTCGCCATTTAGAAATAGCACAGCCGGTCTGTAAGCAAGAATGTCAAGTTCAGTATCTTCCATCAGTGATAGCGTCATGCCATCGCGCATCATGGTTTTTTCCCAATCCTGCCCTGCGTTTCTCAACACGAATTCTTTGAATTTGTCAATATTTAAATCCGGGAAAAGCTGATAATTAATTTCACTTGCGCCATAAACATCGCGAAAATTTACCGCAAGCGATTTTTGATCATAGCCTCTGCTCCACCCGCCATAAATTTTTATACCTGCATCGAGAGTAAAGGCAGTGGTATTATTTGTTTCGAACAATTCTATGTGGGCGGGCTTTTCCCAATCCTGCCAAAAGTTAGCACCGAAGTAAGGAAAATCTGTTTCGGCGCTGTCGCCCAAAACATAAATGCCATAATCATTATCCCATAAATTTTCCGGGTCAGTGGTTACAGAAACAACAGGCAGGGTTGACCTCTCATTTATTAAAAATGTACTCGTTGTAACGGGGCTTTGTATAAGTCCGTCTTTGAAAGCACGCGCACGAACTACTGTGGTTTGGTTAACATTAATTGACGTTGTGTATAAAGCGGATAAATTAGTTGGGATTGAACCATCAGTGGTGTAACGTATTTCTGCCCCCACCGTCGCAGAGGAAATTGAAAGTGAAACAGATCCTGAGTAAAACCCACCTTGAGAAGAAAAATGAGGTGAGTCCGTTATCCCGATGAATTCATTTGTAATGTTCGCAGATCCTGAAGTGGGGGATTCAAAATAAAACCACGAAGCTGCACCGTCAGGTTTCCTGCCAAATGAAATATCTGCGGGAATGTATACCGCTGATCGAGTATCAATGATATTTCCGGAATTATTAATTAAAAATAATGATTCGCCAGTGCTTGTGATTTTAAAATTTGTATGAAGATTTTCTCCGGTTACAGCTCTATTTTTACCCGACGCAAATACAACAAGAAAACTATGCGAAGAAATATTCACGTCAGGAAACGCCCACTTAAAGTAATTTGTTGAATCATCTGAAAGATAATAGCCAAACAAATTAACTGCAGAAGCCGAAGAGTTATAGATTTCAATCCAGTCAACGTATTCGCCGTCTTCATCCTGCAAACCGTTTGAGTTAGCAGAAACTATTTCATTGATTACAAGTCCTTGCCCAAATGCAGTTAACTGAATTATGAAAGCAATAATTAAACAATAAAACTTTTTGATAATAATGTACTCCGATTTTTATTTTCAAGTTAACAATTCGTGTGCCATTGAAATTAGATCAAAATGATTGTGAAATGCAATTTTATTTAATATTAAAGAGTAACAATGAAACTGATTGTTACAAAATTCCAATAAAATACAATAAGAATGTATTCGAATTTACTGAAGAGATTTGACAACGTGGCCAAGTAACCTGATTGCCTGCTTGATCTGGTTATCATTAATATAAGGAGCCGGACCAAATCTTAAAGCGTTGCCGCGGTAATCAGTAAGCACGCCCTTAGCTTTAAGCGCGCTGCAAATCTCATTCGCATTATCTGAATATAAAACTAAAAAACCCGCAATATTCTTTAGATCAATTTTTGTATTCCGGCGGATGATGTTTTGATCGAGATTAAGTTTGTCGAATTCATCGGCGAGCAATTGAATTTGATGCTGACTGATTTCTCTCAAAAATTCAGGAGTTAATTCCATTTGTTCAAAAAATGAAAATACTTCAGCAGCGCGGTAATTACTTGTTGGATCATAAGTGGATCCTGCAAATAAATCACTACCCTTGCCGTATATAACTTCAGTGCTACTTTTTTTATGAGCCAGTGCTGTAAACTCGCTGAACCAGCCTGTAATCACGGGACGCAGTTCACAATTTTTCGGAAATCTCAAAAAACAATTGCCTTCTCCAAGCTGACAGTATTTGTACCCTCCCCCAATTAGAAATGCGTCTTCTAGTTTGTTTTCTTTGATTGAAAAAGGAATAACATTTAAAGCATGGTAAGTATCAACAAGCAGGAAAATATTTTTTTCTTTGCAGTAATC
>DAOLIQ010000152.1:0-3949 GCA_035328465.1 Ignavibacteriaceae bacterium
CCAACTGAACTACGACCCCGGATTTATCCTTTTTCTTTAGAACTCCCGATCTTCCCGACTTTTCGGGACAGGCGTTCTACCCAACTGAACTATGACCCTAAATATTACGTTCTAAGTTCTGAAAAATTGAGTCCAAATATATTATTTGCTGCCTGTAAAAACAAGAATCTTTGGTTAAAATTTTAGTCACCAAAAGAAATTCCTATTGCTTTAGCACATTGGACTGCCTGGTTATCCTGTTTTACTAATTTTTGGTGTGAGATTGCATCAGCAATTAGAACATTTTTTATTTCATTGCCTTTTAGTGCAACCATTCTTCCAAATTTTTGTTTGGATGCAAGTTCAATAGCAAAATAGCCAAACTTTGTAGAAAGGATTCGATCATAAGGAGTGGGACTTCCGCCTCGCTGCAAATGTCCTAAAACCGTAACGCGAGTTTCACGGCCAGTGTTTTCTTCAATCTTTTTAGCTACTACCTCTCCAATACCGCCAAGCTGTCGCGGATCGTGTCGTTTAACATCTTGACCTTTTAATACCATTTGACCATCCTTTGCTTTAGCTCCTTCGGCAACACATACTAAACTGAATTTTTTACCCATCAATTCTCTTTTCTTAATTTTATCATAAATTTTATCCCACGAGAAAGGAATTTCAGGAATTAAAATTATATCCGCACCCCCAGACAAGCCGCCGTTTAATGCTATCCAGCCGGCGTATCTGCCCATAACTTCACAAACAATTACGCGATGATGTGACGATGCTGTTGTATGCAGTCTATCTAATGCCATTGATACAACATACACTGCAGAGTCGTGTCCGAAAGTCATATCAGTAGCTTCGAGATCATTATCAATGGTTTTGGGAACCCCGACGATATTCATTCCAAGTTTGCCAAGTTTATTACAGATGTGCATTGTACCATCTCCTCCAATAGCGATTAGAGCATCGAGGTTCCATGCATAATAATTTTGTAAAGCTTCCTTGGACTTATCAACGATTTCAATTTTACCATTCTGTTCGATGGGCCAATGGAACGGATCACCTTTATTAGAAGAGCCGAGTATCGTTCCACCTCTTGAAAGTATTCCGGAAACATCTTCGTTTCGTAATTCCTTTGCACGACCTTCGACCAACCCTTCGAATCCATCAAGAATTCCGAAGACAGTCATTCCATAATCCTGTGCGGGTTTTGTTACTCCTCTTATTACGGCATTTAATCCGGGACAATCGCCCCCGCCTGTTAGTACACCTATTCTTGTTACCTTTTTAACTTTTGCCATTTACTTTTCCTTAAGAAATTTTTCATTTTAATTTTGAAGAATTTTTAAAATGCAGTTTTACTAATTTACTCAAAAACTCCGAACCATAAATTTTCTTCATTCGGGAAGCGGTTTGATCCACTGCACTCGAAGCACCCAGAGGAATTTCATATTGTAATTTTTCGGATGCTAGCTTGAACCACTTTACTACCTCCGCCCTTGCAATAATTGAAGCTGCGGCAACTCCTAAAAATCTTTCAGCTTTTGTGTACTGAAATATTTTAGCTTTACACTCACCACCTGCAAAGTATTTATCAATGTGTTCAGGCTTGCCAAATTTATCGCAAATTATCGTTTCCACTTTTTGAATTTGCAGAAGATTTTTAATCACTTCTGAATGCGCCCAGCCAAGCAGTTTATTAATATTCCCAAATTGCTGCTGAAGCTCATTATATTTTAAAGGCTTTATTTTCAAAACTGAAAATTCATTCCCAAGTACAATTTTTATTTTATCTGCAATAATTAAAATTGAATGATCATCTATCAGTTTGCTGTCTTTAACCCCGATTTGTCTGAAATAATCAGCATGTGATGCACTCATAATTACTCCGCAAACAACAAGCGGACCAAAGAAATCCCCCTTCCCTGATTCATCTGTCCCGATGTATATATCCGGTTCGGATTCAACTTCTGTGCCTTGAGTAAACAGATTTGTTCCAAATACAGTATCGTGGATTTCTTTATAAAGTTTATGATCGGGGTTACCCTGCAATAGAATCTTATTCCCTTTCTTCCCAAAAAAAACAAGCAACTTTACTTTATCTTTATTATTAGTTATCACGGCTTCATAGTTGTAGTCTTTACGATAAATCACGGAAACCTTAAAACCATTTTTAATAAAAACCGCTGCATAATTTTTAATAATCTTAAGAGCACTTGATTCAACTGTATTCATCATAAAATATTTTTAAATTACATGCAGATATTTGGAACATTATCATAATAGTGTCGTTAAAAGTCTGATTCGATTATTATTTGCATTGTTTCTTTAATAAATCGAAGTTAGTTTTAGATTATAAATGAAAGAAAAAAAATGAACGCACAACAACAAATAAAATTAGTAATTCTGACTTTGATTTTATCAGTATCATTTTCGATAACTGTTTTTACACAGATTAAAACTGATAAACAATCTGTTGATCAAACAATTTCAGCAATGACTGTCGAACTTCAGCATAAAATTTTATTGACTGACGAACAGGCAAGCAAGGTTAGTGAAATGTTGAAAAATTATTTCTCAAAAGTTTCTACCGATGCAACTGAAAAATTAGAACTGCGTAACAAGACTAATTTGGAAGTACTTTCAATACTTGATAAAAAACAAAAAGCTAAATTTGAAATACTCAAAAATGATTGGTGGAAATCGAATTAGTTTTTTAACTGAAAACTATTTTAAAATAAATCCGATCTTTTCAAATCTGCCGTCAATATTAAATGCAGGTACAATATTAAAAATTTTACAGAGCAATGGATAAACATCAATATTTTCTATGGTTCCAGTTCTATAATTTTTCTTAAATGATGGTCCCATTGCGAAAAAGATTCCATGCATGTCAAGGACATTATTATCAAAACCGTGATTACCGCCTTGGAAATATTTTTCATTTGATTTCTTTTTTTTGTCTCTAAAAGTCCAGCCGAGATCAGCAATAGCAACGAGATCTCCTATCAAATAAGAATCACTGAAATGATAAAATGCAGGGATGTCTTTTTTTAGATAGACACTAAAATGTTCCTCGCTTGAAATTAGTTTTGCATAAATTTCATTAAGGTCATTTTCATCTTTATCAAAAGACAAAATCACACCTGAGTTATCCATTTTGTAATTAATTCCATCTAATAACTCATCAATGTTAATGATTCTTTCAGAATTTATTTCAGTCATACCATGATCGGAAACTACTATAATATCCGAACTATCGAACAAATTTATTTCTTTTAACTTTACGAATAGATCACCAAGTTGACTATCGAGAACCTGAATTGCCGAATCAACTTGGGGGGAATCCGGACCAAATTTATGTCCATAGGAATCTGCAGCATCAAAGTACATTGTTATAAAATGAGGGCGTTCGCCATAAGGAAGTTTGAGCCACTCAATTACTCCATTAACTCTATCAGAATAGGCTTTTGTGTGTTCGTAATTCTTGTAATAGTTCGGTCTTCTGTAATCAGCAGTTAATTCGGAACCTGGCCAAAAATAACTTGCCGTAATAATCCCCTGCCGTTTTGCTGTTTCCCAAAAAGCTTCTCCTCGATACCACTTCGGGTCTCTCACAGAAATAGTATCAGATATTTTATAGACTTCTTTACTGAACTGATCTTCGAAATGATTTTCGATAATACCATGATGAGCCGGATATAATCCTGTAATTATTGAAAGGTGATTCGGAAAAGTCTTGGACGGAAAACAAGGTTTAAAAGATATTGCGGAGACTCCCTCATGTTTCATCAAATCCAAATTTGGTGAAAGACCACGTGATGGATAATCCCATCTGAATCCATCAAACGAAATAAGAATGACATAAGGCTGACTTTGGGCAAAAGTATAAATATTAAAGAGAGTAAAAATCAGTAATAGTCTGAGTGTATTTTTCATTTTAAGTTTTAATGATTTTATAAAAAATTTA
>DAOLIQ010000153.1:0-3819 GCA_035328465.1 Ignavibacteriaceae bacterium
TTTGTCTTATATTTATAATATAAGAATTTTAATTACGTAAATTTTTAACTATACTGATTTAGAAAGTAAAAATATCTTTAGAATTATTGTGTCTAAAAACAAAATCGATAAGAAAAATAAACTCAATGACTTAACTTCAAAAGAATGGATTCAAGAAACAAAAAGTTTTTTCTTTCAGAAGGGTTTAGGGAATGGAAATCCCGCTACCAAGTTTGAAAAAATGCATCCCGCTCCTTTTTCTTTCACTGATATTATGCGATTGATCGGTTTTTTTACAAAGAAAAACGATAAGGTACTTGATCCATTTGTGGGGATAGGGTCGACTATTAAAGCCTGCGTCGCACTTGAGCGAGTTGGGTATGGTGTTGAACTTTCACCAGAATGGTATAAGTTAACAAAGAAAAGATTACTTGAAGAATCAAAATATAAAATAGATAAAGAGCATTTAATTTGTGGCGACAGTAGAAAATTAGCCGATTTTTTTGAAAAAGAATTTTTCGATTTTATAGTAACATCGCCTCCCTACTGGAATATTCTTGAAAAGAAAGATCACAAAGCCAATGAAAGGGTAATCTTAGGTCAGGCGACAAAATATAGTACAAATGAAAAAGATTTAGGTAACATTAAGAATTATCAAGATTTTTTAGATTCAGTTTCAAAAATTTTTCTTAACTGTTATGATCTATTAAAGACTCGAAAGTATATTTGTATTATTGTTAGTGATTTTAGACATAAGTCTATTTTTTATCCATTTCATGCAGATCTTATAGCAAGATTGACTGACAAAAACCTCGAGAGTAGATTTCATTTAAAAGGAATTAAAGTGATTATTCAAAATGCAAAAAAATTATTTCCCTATGGTTATCCATTTTCATATGTTGAGAATATTCATCATCAGTATGTAATAATTTTACAAAAATAATATGGTTGAATTAAATAAAATCTATTTGAGTGATTGTATATTATTTATGAAAGAGCTATCACCTGATTCAGTTGACTTGATTATTGCAGATCCTCCCTACAATCTTAAAAAAGATTTTGGAAATGGAAGTGATAATTGGCTGAACACTAATGAATGGTTAGACTGGAGTAAGCTCTGGATTGATGAAGCGATTCGCATTTTGAAACCTACGGGTAATCTATTTATTTATGGTATTCATCGCAACCTATGTTATATACAATGTTACTTATATGAAAAAAATATGCAGTATCGAAGACAAATTATATGGAATTACGAAAATGGATTTTCAGGATATACAACCCTAAGTGCTTTTTATGAACCAATTTTATGGTTTAGTAAAACCAATGAATTTACATTTCACGAAATTCGTGAGCCGTATAAAAGTCACTTACGTTTAAAAAATAGAATATTTAAAAATGGTAAAGAATGGAAACCAAATCCAGAAGGTAGACTTGCTGGGGATGTATGGCATTTCCCTACACTTGCAGGAAAAAGATTTGAGAATGAAAAGGTGAAACATCCGACTCAAAAACCATTAGCATTGTGCGACAGATTAATTAAACATTTTAGTAATATGAATGATTTGGTATTCATCCCTTTTGCAGGTAGTGGTTCAGAATGCGTTAGTGCAATTAATAATAACAGGAATTTTATAGCGACAGAAATCAATCCTGATTATATCGATATTGCTAATAAGCGTCTCTCTTACAAAGAAAGTTTAATCAATAATTTGGGTTTAGTTTAAATGAAGAATTTTCCACACCAATTTAATGATTTAACGAAACTTTATAATGCTCTCGAAGTAATTCAAGAATTAGCAAAACAATCTATTCCTTTAACAGATGAAAATTTTGGGGAGATGCTTACAAGGAGTGAAATCTATACTTACAGGGACAAATCTTTAACAGTAGAAAAATATTTAGCTAATGAGAAATTAAAACCCCTTGCAAACAGAGGTTATTTAACAGTTGCAAGAGATATAAGAAGGTTTTTCGAACTTTTAGATTTTATTGAAATTGATGAAAACAAAACAGTTAAATTAAAGCCATTAGCACATAGATTATTAGAAGAGGATTCAAATGATAAAAAACGCGAGTTGTGGAAAAAAGGATTTTTACAACTGAAGCTTTCTAGTTCTGATGGTAGGACCAGTCATCCATACTTAATCTTATTAAGACTTATAGAAAATAAGAAAAAAATAGAAACGGCTAAACTTATGTTAGCTTTGGAAGCCGAAGATGATACTGAAGAAGAATTTAATAGAATCTTAGATCTTTCAGAAAGATCAATACCCGAAATAATTGAATATATCGGTACTACAGAATCGATGGCTAGGAATGCAGTAAAAATTTTACCAGGTATTGCTCAACAATTAGGAGATATTAAAAGAGAAAATGATATTTCAGTTCTTATTGATGAAAATTATTTACATCCACTTGATGTTGAGTTCGAAAGAATTGAAATTGAGGAAAGAGGTGTGGAAGAAGAATCGGACGAAGTTCAACCTTTCGATCCCGAAAAGATATCAATAGATACTAAAAGTGTTACTATGGATACTATCTTGAGAAGATTTGAACAAAACACTCTTTTCTTATCCCCAGATTTTCAGCGAAATGAAGTCTGGACTGAAGACCAAAAATGTAGACTAATTGAATCATTGATGTTAAAAATTCCAATTCCTATGTTTTATATCTCCTCGGACGAGCAAGGTAATTTTTCAGTTGTGGATGGACTTCAAAGACTTAGCACAATCAGAAGTTTTGTTTTGGGTAATGAGTATATGAAAAGTTCTCCTAAAAATTCCAAATTCAAAGGAGAAGGATTTAAATTACAAAATCTGGAGTTCTGGGGTGATAATTATAATAATTGTAACTTCAACCAATTACCTATATTTATTCAGAATAGAATTTTAGAGTCAGAGTTTACTTTTACCATAATAAATCCTGGTACTCCTGAAGATCTTAAAAGGAATGTTTTCAACAGAATTAATAAAGGTGGTGCACCATTAACATCACAAGAGATAAGAAATGCCTTATATACAGGTGAATCTACAAAATTATTAAATAAATTATCTAAGAAGACTGAATTTTTAATTTCTACTGATTTTTCAATAACACCGACTAGAATGATGGATAGAGAGATTATTTTACGTTTTTTAGCCTTTAATGTTAGAAATTATCAGAGTTACCGAAATAATAACATGGATAGTTTTTTAAGTGACACCATGAGGATAATAAATGTTATGCCTGATTTTTCAAAAAAAGAAATTCTTAGAATATTACCTGATGACGCATCAAAAAAACAAATTAAAGTAAATCAAATATCAGAATTAGAAGCGCTATTTATAATTGCAATGGTAAGAGCTAAAGAGATGTTTGGCAAGCATACATTTAGGAAGAGTTATGGTAATAATAAGAAAAGTCCTATAAATAAGTCACTTTTTGAAGTATGGAGTGTGTTGCTATCCCAATTAACAATTGAACAATATGAAATACTCTTAACTAAGAAAAATGAATTCTTAGCAGATTATGTGACGTTATTTGATAATAGTGATTTTGTAAATTCTATTTCCAGAGATAGCTTAAAAAACCAAGCTGTCAAATATAGATTCGAAACTTTAAACGAATTAATAAAAAAATATATAGTCTAATATGTTAACAGAAATTAATTTAATCGGTTTTAAATCGTTTTTAAGCAGAGAACTTAACTTAAATAAACTAACTGTATTAACAGGTCTAAATAATAGTGGGAAGAGTTCAATCATTCAAGCTCTTTTGATAATGGAAAAGGCATTCAATGCAGAAAAAAATATTTTATTAGAGGGGCATGGTTCCGCTGATGAAATTAAAAATATTTTC
>DAOLIQ010000154.1:0-3795 GCA_035328465.1 Ignavibacteriaceae bacterium
TAAATTATAATGTACTTGGTATTGCGATGCTTGCTTTGCTGATAATGATTTTCTGGCCAAAGGTAACACATAGAATTCCAGGTTCATTAATTGCCATCATTGTTACCACTATTATTGTATTAATATTTAAACTTCCTGTCGATACTATTGGAAGCAAATTTGGAGAGATACCTTCAAATCTTCCATCACCAAGTTTTTATGAAATTGATCTTGCAGTGATAAGAAATCTAATCGGACCTGCAACCGTAATAGCAATACTCGCTGCAATTGAATCGCTTCTTTCAGCAGTTGTAGCCGATGGTATGATTGGCGGCAAGCACAGAAGCAACATGGAATTAGTTGCACAAGGATTAGCCAATATCATAACTCCGATTTTTGGAGGAATACCTGCTACTGGTGCAATAGCAAGAACCGCAACTAATATTAAAAACGGCGGAAGAACACCTGTTGCAGGAATAATACATTCAATAACACTTTTATTGATAATGTTATTCTTTGGTAGTTATGCTAAACTTATTCCAATGGCTACATTAGCAGCAATACTTGTTATCGTCGCATATAATATGAGTGAATGGCATGCCTTTAAATCGTTATTAAAAAGTCCAAAGAGTGATATTGCTGTTTTGCTTACTACTTTTTTCTTAACTGTTATTTTTGATTTGACAATAGCTATTGAAATTGGAATGGTGCTTTCCGTTTTACTATTTATGAAACGTATGTCTGAAGTTTCCAATGTAAGTGTTATTACCCGAGAACTTGAAGATGAAGAAGAACAAGTTGATCCGAATGCAATTGATAAAAAACAAATTCCAGAAGGTGTTGAAGTATTTGAAATCAACGGACCATTCTTCTTTGGTGCTGCAAAGAAATTCAGAGATCAAATGGCGGTAGTAGAAGAACCTCCCAAAGTAAGAATTATACGAATGCGAAATGTTCCTGCTATTGATGCAACTGGTTTACAAACATTAAAAGATTTTTACAATGATGCTAAAAAACATAAAACTCATATGATTCTTTCCGGTGTTCACACCCAGCCGCTTTATGCAATGACACAAGCGGGAATTTTTGATTTGTACGGCGAAGAAAATATTCATGGAAATATTGATGATGCTCTCGATCGTGCACGCGAAGTGCTTGGCTTGCCAAAGCTTGGCAGACCAAAAGATTTTGTTCCAACAGTAAAGAGAGATATGGAGAATAAGAAATAAATGGATCTCAGCATAAAAGATATCTCGCACCTCCTTATGCTTCCTGAAAAGGAAGTGCAGCAGCTTATAAAGAAAAAAGAAATTCCTTTCCAACTCCTTCACGATAAAGTTGTTTTCAATAAACAGCAGACGATTGAATGGGCACTTGGAAGAAGTCTTCCAATTAATGTTTCCGGTCATCAGAAATTAAGTGAATATCATATACAAACTTTGGGCATTTTGCTGGATAAAAATTCATTTCACTACAATTGCGAATTAACTGAAGCTGCTTATATCGAACAAATGGTTTCACAAATAAATTTTGAAAAAAATGTAGATAAAGAAATTATAGTTCAGCTTCTAAAAAGCAGGGAATCGATGATGAGCACAGCTATTGGAAACGGGATTAGTCTTCCCCACCCTCGCGTGCCGCTTATGGTTGGAAGAAATAAACCGCTTATAAATTTTTTCTTTCCAACGAAACCACTCGAGTTAAAATCAATTGATGGCAAACCTGTTCACACATTAATTTTACTTATCTCCCAAACCATAAAGCAGCATTTAAGTTTAATTGCTCATTTGAGTTTTTTACTTTCAAAGGAAACATTTAGATTTGCTTTGGAAAACAGACTTGAGTGCAGTGAAATTTTAGATATAATTACAAAGATTGAGGAGACAAGAAACAAATCTTAATGAACGATTTACTTAGCTCGGAAAATATTTTTTTCAATTTAGCCTTTGCAGTTCAACTAATTTCAATTACACTTTTATTGATTAAAGATCAACACAAAGCACTCTTTGCCTCTAACATTGTTTTGTTGATCGGGTTAACACTTGGTTTATTTTCAACATTATCATCCACACTTTTTTCTTCTGCAGATATTTCTTCAACAACTATTTTTTATAGTTTCATTCGGCTTGATAGCCTTGGAACGTACTTTCTGTTTATTATTCAATTGGTTGCAATCCCAACCACGATTTATAACTTTTCTTATTTGCAGCATTACATTGAAGAAAAAAGATCTATAAAAAGTTTTGTAACATTCTATATAATCCTTTTAATCTCAACTCAGTTTATAGTAATTGCTAATCAGGCAATTTTATTTTTAGTCAGTTGGGAAGTAATGAGTATATCTGCATATCTCGCAATGATGCTAGAAAAAGAAAAAGAAGAAGTTCAGCAAGGAAGTTTTTATTATTTCGCGGCTTCACATGTTTTGATTTTTATATTGTACATAATGTTCTTCTTACTTCATCAGCAAACCGGAAGCTGGTTCTTTAATGATTATCATCTTTCATTTTCAACAGGAATAATAGTCCCGATAATTTTCATTTTATCTTTTGTTGGATTTGGAATCAAAGCTGGATTTATGCCCTTTCATTTCTGGTTGCCGCAAGCTCATCCAATTGCACCAACAGTGCTAAGCGCATTTTTATCCGGCGTGATAATAAAGATGGGCATTTACGGAATATTAAGAACATATCTCTTTATCAAACCTGTGCCCGAATGGACTGGCTGGTTTATTCTTATTATTAGTATCATCAGTGCAATATTTGGTGTTTGGTATGCACTTGCTCAGCACGACATCAAACGATTGCTTGCTTATCATTCCATAGAAAATATTGGAATTATAGGAATTGGAATTGGAATTGGATTCATCGGTTCAGCAAACAATCTTCCTGCAGTTGAGGTTTTGGGATTTGGCGGAGCACTTCTTCACACATTGAATCACGCCATCTTTAAAAGTCTATTGTTTATTGGAAGCGGAGTTGTTTATCAAAATCTCGGAACTCGCAACATAGAGTTAATGGGTGGACTGGTTCATCGCGCAAAATATATTGCGATACTTTTTCTTATTGGCTCAGTTGCAATCAGCGGTGTTCCCCCATTTAACGGATTTATTTCTGAGTTCATCATTTACACTGGATTTTTCAAAACAGCAAACGAGCTGCAAAATTATTATCCGATTTTAATGCTGATGTTTGTTGTTGGATTAGCTTTCGTTGGCGGACTTGCGGTTGCATGTTTTACAAAAGTTAATTCAATAATGTTTTTGGGAAGTGAAAGAAAAGAGGTAAAACATTTTCATACTTCGGTTTACGATTACATCTCACTTGGTATTTTTGCTCTGCTCTGCGTTGTGATTGGCTTTTATCCGCAGCCTTTTGTTGGGATAGTAAATAAAGTTATAGTTAGTAATTTTGTTTCATCACATCCATCTTCAGCATTAGTTAATATTGATTGGCTTTACTTCACAATAATATTTTCATTCATAGCACTTGGAATTTTCTTTTTATATTTATTAAAAGTTAAACTTGAAAAAAAATATGGAAGAAGAACGTCAGCAGCATGGGGATGCGGATACGAAGGTCTTAATTCACGAATGCAATACACTGCATCATCTTTTGCAAACGAGTTAAATGAAATACCAAAATCAATATTAGTCTATCACAAAGAAGTTGATGTTTCCGATAATGCTTATCCACTCAGGTCGAAGTTCGAAAGTCATTCCAAAGATTTTGTTGATAGTAAAATTGTTTTACCTTCATTTAGGTTTTTAAGTTTTCTGGTTACTAAAATTCAATTCTTAAGTCAGACTGATATTCG
>DAOLIQ010000155.1:0-3343 GCA_035328465.1 Ignavibacteriaceae bacterium
GAAATAGGATTTTTTAGGCTAGATTTTTAGAAGGAGTTTTTAAGGAGTTTAAATATTTTTAAAGTTCTTAAAAAATCATTTGTTTTGAAGATGATTAAAGGAGGTAAAAAGAAATCTAATCGGGATTGTTCATTTTTTTGATGGGGAGGTTTACGATGATTTAAATTATTTTATTCTTTAACGAAACTTAGAAAGCAATTTGTATCATTATGCTTAGTTATTAATCACGTTTATTTCAGCTGCAAATTCTGTAAAGATTACTTTCATCCCTTGATTAGCTGCTCAAATGGAATTCCTTTTAATTTACCTTCACGGAAAAGTTTTAGTCTTTTCTCAGATTCTTCAAGCCAGATTTCTTCAATTACTTTGTCAGGTTCATCTAGACTTTTTAGAATGCTATCTACAATTAATAATTTTTCCTGAGGAGATAATTTCAATACACTTTCAATAATTTCTTTATTGCTCATTTTATGGTTCCTTCAACTTATATATTTAATACCTTTATTGTTTATATGCTATTAATATACAAAAAATATTTCCCTAATAAATTAATCCTTATTTATTCTCCTCAAACGGTGAGAGTTTATAAGTCTCAATTTTGCTGTAAAAGGTTGGCAAAGAAATTCCCAATAACTGAACAATCTTTTTAAAGGAATTGATGAAGATTCTATTACTCTAAAATAAGAAGAAATTTATTTCTTGGACTAGGGAGTATTTCATACAAACTTTGCAATTTTTTCCATAATAAAATGTGTGTCGCCAAATTTGCATATTGCATCACAATTGGCTCTCAATTCAGAAAACAAAATATATTTTATAGGAACAGATATTTTTTTTATTGAAGGTCTGCTGAGTTGTAAAATAACATCCCTTTCCCTGTTGTCGGGGACAATTATATAAAATACTTCATCACCATCTGAAATTGAGTAAGCCAAATCTGTTAGTCTTAAAATCCCCGAATATATACTTGTGCTTTTTTCTACTTCGAAAGCTCCAACAATATTATTGGTATCTTTTTTAAACCAAAGAACATCAACCAACTGAATTGTATTAAGAGTTTCTTTATCTATCTGTATAACGGGAAATGTACTCAAACAAAGGAATGAAAAATTTGAATCATTGTAGGATTTCGATAAATCATTTCTGGCACAAATTACATCATAGCCTAAAGCTTTTCCTATTTTAAGTAAATGATATTGCATTTCTGAATGCAAGCTTTCTTCTTTCTTTTCTTCAAGGATTTCTTTTTTGCGTTTATGATGAAGTGATTCTAACTTTTTCTGTTCATCCTCTGTAATATATTCATCACTTCCCACTAAAAGTCTTTGTATCCCAATTTCATATAGCAATCCTGCAAAGGCTCCCAAGTCAAGAGAAAACTCTTGTTGATACTTCTTATTAGTTTCTACTATTACTTCCCTAATTTTTAAATATTCCTCCCAGGAGCCTAACTTCTTTTTATCCTTGAATAAATAATTAAACCCTTTAATAATTGCAGTATTAAAAGGAGGAATAAATGTTGGATGAAGAAAATATAAAATACTGGCAACCGCTGGACCAAGACCTTTAATTTTACAAGAATCTAATTTGATTATTTCTTTAATTACTTGTTCTTCTTTTGCGGCATAGAAAACATTTTCCAGGAATTGACTAAAGGTTATTTTATTATTTTCATTTTCGTAAATATCAGGAATTCTCAATTTTGGTTTCCAATAAAAAGGATGCGCCGCGCCTTCAAAAACTTGTTTCTGCTCAGTAATGCAAGTGAGAACAAATTCAAGCGAACTCCCCTTAAAATCATTGCCAAATTTTTTTTGTTTAATGTCTTCAATAACTTGCATTACACCTCGCCTTATAGATCGAAAGGCTTTTAGTCTATCTTCATTATTGATAAACCAGGTGTTATAAACTGATTCCTTGTCGTCTTTATATTGTTTTATAATAGAGTTAAAATTTATTTCCATATTCACTCAGGCTTTCTCCTCAAACGGAGAGAGTTTATAAGTTTCAATCTTGCTATATAAAGTTGGCAATGATATGCCTAAAAGTTTATGTGCTTTATTCTTATCCCAATGAACTGCATCAAGAATATTTTTTATATGATTTCGTTCATTTTCTGCTAAAGTAATAAATTTTACTCCTTCATTTATTTCACCGGGGTCAGGTTTTCTTAAAAGTACATTTTCTTTATTTAATACATCATCGATAGAAAGTACAACTGCCTGCATTAAAGTATTTTCAAGTTCGCGAACATTTCCAACCCAATAATGATTCTGTAACATATCCATAACTTCGTCAGGAACTTTAGTAACATTTTTGTGAAGTTCGTTATTAATTTTTACAAGAAAATGACTAACTAAAAGAGGAATATCTTCAAGCCTTTCGCGAAGTGGAGGTAGATTGATCGATACTACTTTTAAACGGAAGTATAAATCCTCTCTAAATTTTCCTTCCTGAACAAGTTTGTGCAAATCCTTATTAGTAGCAGCAATAATTCTTGCTTTCATCGGGATTAAAGTTTCACCTCCCACACGCTCAAATTCTTTCTGCTGCAACACCCTAAGCAATTGCACTTGAAGGTTGGGAGATATTTCGGAAATTTCATCAAGAAAAATTGTTCCTTTATCGGCAAGTTCAAATTTACCTTTCTTATCACGTATTGATCCGGTGAATGCACCTTTTACATGTCCAAACAATTCACTTTCTAATAAAGATTCAGTTAGTGCTGTGCAGTTAACAGGAATAAAGGGATTATCTTTTGTAATTCCGCTGTAGTGAATTGCTCTTGCAACCAATTCTTTTCCTGTACCGCTTTCGCCTTCGATTAATACAGTTACCCGGCTTGATGATGTCTGTCCGATTTTTTTGTAAACCCTTTTCATGGATGATGATTTACCAATCAAAGTATTTTCTAATTTGTATTCATCAGATTCATCAAGAATAAAAGAAGAAAGCTTTTCGCTCATCCTTTTATTTTCCAGGGCACGGTTAATTGTAATTTTTAATTTATCAATTTCGAGAGGCTTTTCGATATAATCGTAGGCGCCTTGCTGCATTGCTTTAACTGTGCTGTGCATATCATCAAAAGCGGTAATCATTATAACATGAATATGAGGATCTATCTCTTTTACTTTTTTTAATACTTCAAAGCCATCGGCTTCAGGCATTTTAATATCGGTGATTACTAAGTCGGGCAGTTCAGATTTTGCAATTTCAATTCCTTGAATTCCATTCTCTGCCGAATAGACTTCATAATTCAATTTCTTAAGATAGCTCGAAAGGGTTTTTCGAATTGATTGGTCATCATCAATTACTAAAATTTTATCTTTTGTGTTTTGCATTT
>DAOLIQ010000156.1:0-3339 GCA_035328465.1 Ignavibacteriaceae bacterium
ATAAGAACGTTGCTGAAAGAATCCAATCCAAACATGGAGGGGACATCCTCTCTTTTAAAGATGTTGTAGTTTTTGTTAAACAAAATCAATTTGCTGCCAGTCTTTAATTCCCATTAAAATTTTTATTTGTTTATTAGGAAATTTAGTATTAATTTTAATCAGATAATTTAATCCGATTAGAATGACAGTAATATTTTCTAAAAAATGTGAGTACGGAATCCAGGCAGTTCTCTACTTAGCTGCTCGCAATGATCAAGGACTTATAGTCTCAGATGAGATTGCAAAAAATCTTGATATCCCCAAAGAATTTGTTTCCAAAATTTTACAAAGCTTAACCGAAAGCGGAATTATCAATTCCAGAAAAGGAAGGGTTGGCGGTTTTACTCTTGGGAAAAGTCCTGACCAAATTACTCTCTTGGATATTGTTGAAGCAATTGACGGACTTGAAGTATTTAATAACTGTGTGCTTGGATTTCCTGAATGTTCTCCTGAAAAACCTTGTCCCCTCCATGATAAATGGGGCAAACTTAGAACCCAAGCCTATAATATGCTGGCGGATGAAACTATTGATACCTTCAGACAAAAAACTTTGAATAAAATTTCTAAAAAGTAAAATGAAGTAATATTTCTCTTATTCAAAAAGATGGAAATGACTGGCAAGAAAAAAATACTAAAAAATTCTGCTAAGAAAGTTCAGCACTACAGATTTTTTATCCAGTCAACATTCGCAATTCTTTGTATCTGGATTGGAATTGAGTTTTATCTTTTTGTAAATTATTTAGAAAGCGGGGGGTATGCTCAATTTTACCCGAGACCTCCCGGTGTTGACGGGTTTCTCCCAATTAGTTCGTTCATGAGTTTCTATATTTTCCTCACTACGGGTAACATCCATCAGGCTCATCCGGCGGGGTTATTTATCTTCCTCTCCATTATTTTAATGTCAATAATATTTGGTAAATCTTTTTGCGGTTGGATGTGTCCGATTGGTTTTATTTCAGAATTGATTGGAGATTTTGGTGAAAAGATATTCAAGCGGAAATTACGGCTGCCAAAATTTTTAGATCTTCTTTTGAGAAGCGTTAAATATCTTTTGCTTGCTTTTTTATTTTACGCGGTCTTGTTTCTGATGACAGACCTTGCTGTAAATGCATTCCTCGATAGCCCATACAATCTTGTGGCTGATTTAAAGATGTACTATTTCTTTGCCGATATCTCCCGCTTTTCAATTATTGTTCTTTCAGTGCTTTTCATTTTTTCAATTTTTGTAAGAAATTTTTGGTGCAGATATTTATGTCCCTATGGCGCACTGCTCGGAATATTTTCTCTTCTCAGCCCTAACAAAATAAAACGTGAGGCAAAAAGTTGTATTGATTGCGGCTTATGTTCTAAAGCTTGCCCTTCGATGATTGGAGTCGATAAAGTTAGCACTGTTTTATCTGATGAATGCACCACTTGTCTTAACTGTGTTGATGCTTGCCCTGTTGCAGATACTCTTCAATTAAAAAATATTTTTTATAGAAAGAAAAAAATCAGCGGGAGGGTAGTTGCCATCGGGGTTGTCTCGATTTTTCTTTTAATTACAGCCGTCGGAATGTTTTTGGGTAACTGGCAAAATTCTATTTCAAAAGAAGAGTATCTAATACATTACAAAGAAATGAATAGTTACGGTCATCCGACAGGGACTACTGCAATTAAAAAGTTTAATGAATCGCATAAGCAAGAAATTATCAGGAAGGGTGATGATTCATCAAAAGTGATTTTTCGTTCTGAAATAAAATAATTGGGGCATGTTCGCTTACTGATTAATAAATGAATTCAATAAGCAGTAATTATTTTCAAAATTCAATTTCTACATTTAAAAGGAGAGGTAGATATGAAAAGTATAATATCAGTTCTTTTTTTTCTATTGGTTTCAATTTCCACTTATGCAGCCACTTGTATTGAATGCCACAGGCAGGTCACTCCAAACATTGTAACCGATTGGCAGCTAAGTAAACATTCAGCAAACGATGTTGATTGCTCCACTTGCCATGGTGATCAACATACAAGTGCAACCGATTTCAAAAATGCACTTATTCCCACCCCCGAAACCTGCAAACTCTGTCACGAAACTCAGGTAGCACAATTCAGCAGCGGAAAGCATGCTATGGCTTGGGCTTCGCTGAAGGCTATGCCGACTTTCCACATGCAGCCAATGGCAATGACCGAAGGCATGAAAGGCTGCGGAGGGTGCCATAAGATCGGGCTAAAATCTGAGGAGGACATCAAGCAGCTTAAAAGCGAAGGCTCCGGATTTGGTCTGGCTTCCTGCGATGCCTGCCACACTCGTCATACTTTTTCTGTTGTTGAAGCTAAACAGCCGCAAGCATGCCAAACATGCCACATGGGTTTTGACCATCCCCAATGGGAAATGTACTCAAGCTCCAAACACGGTGTGCGCAATTCTTTGAAGCAGATTGACCTTCTTCCAGAATCTTCTTCCGCCCCCACCTGTCAAACCTGCCATATGCAGGAAGGCAATCACGAAGTACGCACTGCCTGGGGATTTCTCGCCGTCCGCCTGCCTATGCCTGAAGATAAACAATGGACTGAGGACAGAGTCACTATTCTTCAGGGGCTTGGTGTTCTTGATCCGCAAGGCAACCCTACCGGAAGGCTTGATGTTGTTAAAGCTGCTGATGTTGCCCGCCTAACGCAGGAAGCATGGCAGACTGAGCGCGATAAAATGATTAAAACCTGCGGCAAATGTCACTCCGAAAATTTTGCTAAAGGTGAACTTGAAAAGGGTGATAATATGATCAAAGAAGCTGATCACCTTATGGCGCAAGGTATAAAAATTATTGCAGCGCTCTACCAGGATGGTATTATTCCTAAGCCTGAGGCTTATGCTTATAACTTTCCCGACTTGCTAACTTTCCACGACGCACCGACGGCTATTGAACAAAAACTTTTTGTGATGTTTCTTGAACACAGGATGAGAACTTTCCAGGGAACTTTCCACGCAAGCCCTGACTATGCTCTATGGTACGGGTGGAGCGAAATGCAGCAGGATTTAACAGAGATAAAAGAGATGGCTATGCAGATGAGGAAGGATTTTAAGCAGTAAACTTTTTTTAACTCCCCCCTGATAGTTGATGAATAAAAAAAACCTCCGAGGGTTAACACTCCGGAGGTTTTAATTTATATCGAACTTGCCTGCAAAAGGCGGACGACCCCATTAAATATTTTTTTAAGGAACTGCTATTGCTGCTACGTCAGATTCTAATCCTACTTCAACATCACCAATAACATAGACGGCTTTATACTCGCGCATCTCTGCAGTTGCGCCAAGGTTTTCGC
>DAOLIQ010000157.1:0-3312 GCA_035328465.1 Ignavibacteriaceae bacterium
GGAGTTCATTCTAAATTATACATTCTACATTCTACATTGCCCAGCGGTGTGTATTTTTATCAATTAAAGGTTGGTGATCCCGAAGCCGGTTCGGGACAAGTTTTTGTTCAGACTAAAAAGATGACATTAATTAAGTAAGAAATATAAAGCGCATTCCCGAATTTATTTTAATTTAAAAAATGAGCGTTAACATGAAACACTTATCTATTTTTTTCATAATGGTTCTGGCCGGGGCTATCAGCTTTTATCTGTATTTAAATCAAACTCCCGAAAAGATAAAACTACCTTCATTTGTTCCGGCTGATGATTGGTTCGAGCGGCAGCGTGCTTATCCTTTTGATGAAATTCCGAATGAAGAAAGATTAAATGCAATCGAATATGTAAAGATGAATATGCATAATACATCTGCTGTTAAATTTGGTCAGACTTTAGTGTGGGAGTCAGCAGGTCCCACAAATATAGAAGGAAGAATTACTACAGTTGCTATCCACCCGACTAATCCTCAGATAGTTTATGTAGGAACTGCAAACGGCGGGGTATGGAAATCTGAAAACTTCTGTCAATCTTATACTCCTGTTTTTGATAACACAAATACAACTTCAATTGGTGATATTGCAATTGATCCGGTTGATCCAAATATAATTTACTGCGGAACGGGTGAAGCAAACTCATTAAGAAGTTATTATCCGGGAACAGGAATTTATAAATCTACCGATGCCGGAGTAACCTGGAATTATACTGGGCTTGGAGAAACAAACAGCATCGGGAGAATTGCAATTAATCCGTTAAACACAAATGAAATTTATGTCGCCGCACTTGGTGCCTTACGAAAAAAGAATGATCAGCGCGGATTGTTCAAATCTACAAACGGCGGAATTACATGGGATAATGTAATCTATCTCGGTGATTCAGTAGGTGTTGTTGATGTAGTCATAGATCCTAATAATCCCTCTAAAGTATTTGCAGCAAGCTGGGAAAGAATGAGAAGAGAAGATTTTATAAAATATGGCGGACCAAAAACTGCTTTGTATGCCTCAACCAATTCGGGTGTAAGCTGGTCAGTTGTTAACGGTGGTTTTCCATCCAACAGCTCAGACCTTGGCAGAATATCAATGGACATTTCCAAATCCAATCCCAATATAATTTATGCACTGACGGCTTATGCCAACGGTAACAGCAGAGGATTATACAAATCAACTGACGGCGGGGTATCATGGACATTAAAAAATTCATCTGTTGCATACTCAAGTAATTATGCATGGTTCAATAGAATTTGCAGAGTGCATCCAACAAATCAGGAAATTGTTTATTGCGGCGGATTGGATATGATGCAGTCAACAAATGGAGGTACTAATTTTAATTTTGTTAATGATTCTTATGTAGATCATCACGCATTAGCTTTCAGTTTGTCAAATCCTAATTATGTTGTTATTGGGAATGATGGAGGAATAGATCATTCAACTAACGGAGGAGCAGTCTGGATACCAAGTGCGACTCTTCCAATAAGCCAATTCTACGCCGGGGAAATTAATCCAGGTAACCCTGAAGATATTTTAGGAGGCACTCAGGATAACAGCACGATAAGAACTATCAACGGAAGCTTAAACAACTGGCAGGTTATATACGGCGGAGATGGCTTTTACTGCTTAGTTGATTATCAAAATCCAAATAAAATTTATGCATCTTCACAGTATGGCGGCTTAGGAAGATCAACTGATGGAGGAAATTCTTTCTTAAGTGCTACCTCAGGGTTAGACCTTTCATATACTAACTGGATGACTCCTTTTGTGATGGATAAAAATATTCCTTCTACACTTTACTGCGGAACTTATAGAATCCATAGATCAACTAATAGTATGCAATCCTGGACGCCAATAAGTCCGGACTTAGCAAATGGACATATCGTGAACCTTGGAACAATTACTACTGTTGATGTTTCCAAATCAAATCCAAATGTAATTTATTGCGGAACTGATGATGCGAATGTGTGGGTCACAACTAATGGCGGAACTGACTGGACAAAAATTATTAATGGACTGCCGGACCGCTGGGTTACGAGAGTTACAATTCACCCTGATTCGGCTAATGTATGTTATGTTACTTTATCCGGGTACAAGATTGATTCAACCGGTGCACACATTTTTAGAACAAGTAATTTTGGAAACACCTGGATCCCAATTAATGGAAATCTTCCTGATGCACCTATTAATGATGTTATCATTGATCCTCTGGATTATAACTCGCTTTACATTGCCACAGATGACGGAGTTTTCTTTACAACAAATCTTGGGGTATCCTGGGGTATCTTGGCAGATGGAATTCCGGCTACGGTTCCTTGCCATGATCTTACACTTGATAATGCCACACGAAAGCTTGTAGTCTGGACGCACGGACGCAGTGCATACAAATTAATTTTACCAGACCCCCCGGTTCCGGTTGAACTTTCTTCATTTACGGCAGAACTAATTAATAGCGATGTAAATCTTAACTGGACTACCTCCTCAGAAATTAATAACAACGGTTTTATAGTTGAAAGAAGATTATTCGGCGCAGAGTTTATTGAAATTGGTTTTGTGAAAGGCAGTGGCACGTCCACCGAAATAATTAAATATTCTTTTACCGATAAAAATATTTTACCGGGCAAATACTCCTATAGATTGAGGCAAGTAGATTATAACGGCAGTTTTGAATATTCAAAAATTATTGATGTTGAACTAAAAGATGAAATTGAATTTACTTTATCTCAGAATTACCCCAACCCTTTCAATCCAACTACAAAAATTCATTACTCAATTCCATCTGTCACCCGGAGCTTGTCGAAGGGTGACGCTTATGTGAAATTAAAAGTTTATGATAATCTCGGTAATGAAATTGCAACACTTGTTAATGAAGAAAAACCAGCCGGGACATACGAAGTTGAGTTTAACGCTTCACAATTATCATCAGGAATTTATTTCTACAAAATACAAGCAGGTAATTTTACACAGACAAAGAAGATGCTGCTTCTCAAATAAGCATTGCTTTTGAAAAAAAATATTATTTAACGGCAGTTACGCAAAACAGGAAATAATGAATGTCATGCCCGCGAAAGCGGGTATCCACTGTTCTAAAATAAGTGACGATATAAGACCTTAAAATTCTTTTTACGTAACTTCAGTTATTTAATAAAGACCCCGCTTAAAAATTAGACGGGGTTTTTATATTCAGGACAAGGATGTGAGTATAATAGGAGTATAATAGGTGAGCAATAGGTGTATAATAGGTGTGTAAGTGGAAATCATTCTGTATCTAATAAAAAATTATTTGCCTCTA
>DAOLIQ010000158.1:0-3058 GCA_035328465.1 Ignavibacteriaceae bacterium
ATATCTATGCGGGGTAGTATTTTCCTGATAAGATATCCAATATATATTACTTAAATTATAGATATTCATATTCGAATAAGGGGTGGGTGTTGGAGGATATCCAACAAATTCAATATAATCACCATGGTCAAATGTACTATCTCCGCCATCAACCACATCAATTGGAATTGTAACACCATTGTTATAAATATTGAAATTGGAGCTTGGCATACCCAGATAGAGAGGCATCCCTTTCGAGCTTAAATAATCATAAGTTAATCTGTACACACCTTTAACTTTTAGATATATTTTAAAAAAATCTTTTGCTGGATCATACCAATAATTATCGAGTGGATTATTTGGAAGAATACTAATCTTCTTCCCTGTCCATTGAACTGCCTGCGAAAAATTAATTACTGAGGTTTTTAAGTAGTCATCTGTAAACCCGTCTTTAATCGGAAAAAAGTCTGAGAGGATTTTTTCGTTATAATCAATTTGGATAACTATTCTTTTGCTATAGTTTAGTTCTCTTGTAACCGGATTAAATTGATAAGGTGAAACATTGAGAGGAATAACCCGTGCATACCGCATAATGTAGTCAGAATCAAAACTAACTTTATTTTCCGGAAAGTATTTATTCGATCCATAAATTTTATAGTCCATTTCATCAAAATCAGATTTTTCAAAAAGTGGATCTTCGGCAGGAAATGGAATAATAAACTTATTTGAGATTGTAGATTGTTCATTAGTTAAAATTCTAATGGAAGGGGTGGAGTTGAACGGAATACCTAAGCTTAAATTTGTAACAGGCAGCCAGGGTTCACCCGGATTTCGATAAAATTCCTTTTTAGAAGAAATGTATTGAAAAATTTTCCCGTCATATAGTGTATCCCGAATTTGAAATTCCCCATCAAAATTAAATTCAAGCTTAATAAACTTGTCGTTTGATTCAAGAATTTTTATTTGCTGAGGAAAAATAAAAATTACAAAAAGGAAGAATTGGAACGGTAAAATTAATTTAATTTTCATTAAGCACTCTTCTTGATTTTTTTTTTCAAAACTTAATTTTTTACTTGCTCGTAAGCAAGTGTAAAAATTAAAGCACTTTTTATTTCAATTATAATCTTATTACCCCTATCTTGGATTACGAACACAAAATTTAAATGTTGCCTTCGTTTGAAACTATGACAGCAAACGTCTTAATAAATATTTTTAAATCTTTCAAAAATGTTTCCTGTCTATAATATTCCATTTCCATTTGAACTCGCTGTTCTGGTGTTAGTTTCTGTCTACCGTTAACTTGTGAGATGCCTGTAAGCCCTGGTTTTATTTTGAAAATTTCACGCTGTTTCTCATTGTAATTTTCTGTAATCGCCACCATCTCTGGTCGTGGACCTATCATACTCATTTCACCCTTAAGAATGTTGATCACTTGAGGAATCTCGTCAATACTGGTTCTTCTCATAATCTTTCCAACTTTTGTAATTCTTGAATCGTTTTCCTGAGTAAGCACAGGTCCATATTCGAGAGCATTATCAATCATCCCCCGAAATTTTATCATACGAAAAGGTTTGCCCAAGTATCCAGTTCTCTCGTGGATAAAGAAAACCGGACCACGTGATTCAAATTTTATTAGGATAGCGAATAATAGAAGGAGGGGTGAGGAAATAATCAAAAGAATCAAACTTAAAATAATATCGGTAGCTCGTTTGAGAAAGCTTCCCTGTTTGCCCATAGTTAGTAAAATTATCTTCTAAACTTTTTCAATAAATCTAGAAGTACATCTATAACTTTGTGAACCTGCTCATCAGTCATTCCTGGATATATTGGTAATGACATTAACCGCGGAAAAGCTGCAGAAGCTATCGGGTAATCCTTATCATCAAGATTAAAAGTTTTATTGTAAAAAAGATGTTGATGAACCGGCATAAAATGAACACCGACCCCAACATTTCTTTTTTTCATTTCCTCAATAAATTCCGAGCGTGTAATCGAAAGCATTTCTAAATTAAGTCTTACGGGATAAAGATGCCAGGAAGATTCACGATCCGGTTTGATTGTATGTAAAGTCAACATATCGTTGTCTTTTAAATCCTCGGTATATTTTTTTGCAATGTTTTTACGCCATTCCCACATTGCATCGACTTTTTTGAGCTGTGGTAATCCAAGCGAGGCTTGAAGATCAGTAAAATTATATTTGTACCCGGGCGCTACAACTTCATAATACCAAGAGCCGGATTCAGTATATCTTTTCCAAGCGTCACGGTTGATTCCGTGTAAACGCATAATAGCGCAGCGTTCAGAAAGCTCTTCATTATTCGAACAAATCATACCACCCTCGCCAGTTGACAGTGTTTTAGTCGCATAAAAACTAAAACAAGTAACTTCGGAAATTGTTCCAACTTTTTTCCCTTTATAAGTCGCTGGCAAAGAATGAGCAGCGTCTTCCATTACACGAAGGTTATATTTTTTAGCAAGATCAAGGATTTCATCCATGTCGCATGGCTGACCTCCATAATGTACGGGAATAATCGCTTTCGTTCTAGGAGTTATTGCTTTTTCAATTGCTTCAAGAGAGATGTTAAGTGTATCTTGATCGACATCCACAATTACTGGTTTTGCTCCAAAATAACAAACAATTTCAGCAGTTGCAGGAAAAGTCATTGTAGGAACAATAACCTCATCCCCTGCCTTTACACCAAATGCTTCTAATGTTAAATGGCCTGCAGCCGTCCATGAATTAACAGCAATAGATTTCTTAGAACCTATATAACTATTAAATTCTTGTTCGAACTTTAGCGTTTTGGGACCCATACTAAGCCAGCCAGAGCGTAAAGTATCAACCATTTCATTTATTTCCTCATCAGAAATAAACGGTCTGTGAAAAAGCAGGTAATCTTTGTTCATAAAATCATTATTCAAAAAGGTAATGCAAATTTAAGATAATATTTTGAAGAAATAAAAGTTTTTTATTTTGTTAGGTAATAAAATTTTCTTTTACAATTAATTAAGTTTCCTGTCCTCATTTTCTATTGACCGATCCATCTAAAATATCCGCTTTTATAGACAAAATATTCTG
>DAOLIQ010000159.1:0-2966 GCA_035328465.1 Ignavibacteriaceae bacterium
ATAAAGGGAAAATGTATGTCCGCTTCGCTCGATTCATTCTTCTATCCTAAATCAATTTGCATCGTGGGTGCATCATCAAAACCTAAAAGCCTTGGTTACGAATTAACAAAATCCATAAACCTATTTGGATATACGGGCAATCTTTTACTTGTTAATCCAAAATCAGAAAAAATACTCGGTTATAAATGTTATAGAACAATTAATAATGTCGATATAAAGATAGATTTAGCAATTGTGATGGTTCCCAAACAATTTGTTGAAGAATCAATAAAAGATTTGATAAATAAAAATGTTAAATCAATAATTCTAATCACGGCAGGATTTAAAGAAACCGGGGAAACCGGATCTGAGGCAGAAAAAAATATTTTAAATATTGTTCGTAACTCAGACGCAAGAATGGTCGGCCCAAATTGTATGGGAATAATTAACACTCTTCCTGCCATTAAAATGAATGCTACGTTTGTTGCAGAAGAACCAAAGCCTGGGAGTATGGCTTTTTGTTCGCAAAGCGGAGCCATTGGCGCTGCAGTACTAAATTCATTACGGGAAACAGATATTCGATTTGGGCAATTTATTAGTGTTGGCAACAAAGCAGATGTAAATGAAAATGATTTACTGGAATATTGGCAGGAGTGTAAAGATGTAAACATAATAACCTATTACTTAGAAAGTTTTGTCGATGGCGAAAAATTCATTAAATATTTTATTGAGGGTAAAATCACAAAACCGGTTATTATTCTAAAGGGGGGGCGAACTACAAGCGGAATAAAAGCTGCTTCATCGCACACAGGCGCTCTTGGCAGCAGTGATAAGGTTGTTGATGCAATTTTAAATCAGTTTGGAATTATTCGTGCAGATGATTTAAATGCCATGTTTAATACTGTCAAGGGATTTGAAGATTTTCCAACACCGAGAGGAAATCGTGTCGCAGTGGTTACGAATGCCGGGGGACCAGCAATTCTAACGGTTGATACGCTTGAAAAAAACAATCTCGTACTTGCTGAATTATCACCAGAAACAAAAAAGGAGCTAAGGGAAATTGTTCATCCTGAAGGGAGTGTAAATAATCCTATTGATTTGCTGCCCGGTGGAACTGCCGAACAGTTTAAAGCGGTAAACGAAATTCTTATCCAGGACAAAAACGTGGATGCGGTAATTTCAGTTTTTGTTGAACCAATAATGGTCAAAGCCCTTCCAGTTATTGAAGAGATAAATGACATTAAATCTGAAAAACCAATTTTTCAGGTCGTAATGCCGTTACCGGAATTTTGGCAGGAATACCGAACCGAATCAAAATCCAAACGAGCTTTATTTAAAAAACCAGAAGACCCAGCGGTTGTTCTTAATAATTTGCTAAAGTTTCAAAATAAAAAAACAAACAATCTTATAATTAAAAAAGAAACTCAGCCCAAAAATTTTAAGTTAGATAAAAAATTAGGTAGGTTTTTATCCACATACGAAATAACAGAATTATGTGAGCATTATAAGTTGCCATTAATTAACAATAAAATATTAAGTTTTGAAGAACTTAAAACTAAGGATATCAACTTTCCTGTAGTGATAAAAGCAATTGGTGAAAAAATAATACACAAAACTGAATTGAAAGGCGTTGTGTTAAACATTAAGACAAGATCAGAATTAATAAAAACAGCGGAAGAAATGATATTGAATTTTCACACAAAAAATATCCAGATTAATTCATTTCTTATTCAGCCTTTTTTAATAGCAAAGATAGAACTATTAATCGGAGCATTTAGGGACTCAAGTTTCGGCCCAATGATAATGTTTGGCACTGGAGGGAAATATGTTGAATACATTGATGATACAGTATTACGCTCTGCTTATTTGAGTGATAATGATATTAGAGAAATGATTAATTCTACAAAGATTGGCCAAATAATTCAAGGTGTACGAGGAGAAGTCCCGGCTGACCTGAATGCCATAAAATTCGCGATAAAAAATCTTGCTCAAATGATGATCAATCATGAGGAAATTACGGAAGTGGACTTCAATCCATTACTCGTTACCTCAGATAATAAAATCTTTGCTGTGGATGTAAGGATAAATTGTTGACTTACTCCCAAAATAAATTTTGCATTAACAATTTTTTGTGTATAAAGCCCGGTTTATAAAATGAAAACAACTTCATCGAAAGAATTATTTTAAAACTACTTGACTTTAATATTCAAAAGTCTATTTTTGTAAGTCTATTTTATAATAGTTCTTAAAAATTTGAACCATTGATGTATGATAAAATTTAATTACTTATTGACTTTCAGTAAGTAATATCCTACATTTGTAACCCAATTTTTATTAAATGTTCTTTGAAAGAGTGAGTGCGTTTAACCAGTCAGTTAAACGGTTTCAATAAGCGAACAAAAGCCAAGATTACATAAAATTAAACTCTACAACGGAGAGTTTGATCCTGGCTCAGGACGAACGCTGGCGGCGTGCTTAACACATGCAAGTCTACGAGAATAAGGTAGCAATATCTTTAGTAAAGTGGCGCACGGGTGCGTAACACGTAAGCAATCTACCTTTAGGTAAAGAATAACTCCGAGAAATCGGGGCTAATACTATATGATGCAGCGGCATCGCATGATGATGTTGTTAAAGTTGCAGCAATGTAACGCCTATAGATGAGCTTGCGTCTGATTAGCTAGTTGGTAAGGTAACGGCTTACCAAGGCTACGATCAGTAGCTGGTCTGAGAGGATGATCAGCCACACTGGAACTGAGACACGGTCCAGACTCCTACGGGAGGCAGCAGTGAGGAATATTGGGCAATGCCCGCAAGGGTGACCCAGCAACGCCGCGTGGAGGATGAATGCCGTAAGGTTGTAAACTCCTGTTAGAGGGGACGAAATATTTAGCTTCGTAAGAATCTGAATTTGACTGTACCCTCAGAGAAAGCCCCGGCTAACTACGTGCCAGCAGCCGCGGTAATACGTAGGGGGCAAGCGTTGT
>DAOLIQ010000160.1:0-2964 GCA_035328465.1 Ignavibacteriaceae bacterium
CTTCGAGTGGGATAAATATTTCTACTCCTCTTAAAACTGCTGAGGCACTTGCTTTTGGTTTTTGAATATTTGCATCAACTTTTAAATCTTCAACCTTTGCAAGTTTTTTTATGTATTCGATTTGATAATCTTTTACAGAAGAAGATTTAATCATTGCATTTACTTTTTTAGATGGTGCAATGTTCATCTCGCCGCGGATATTTCTTATAGCGGTAATTATATCTTTTACAAAATCCATCTCTTCATCAGCAGAATCTTTAATCAGTTTTTCATCAACAGAAGGATAAGTAGAAGTTGAAATACTTTCTCCATCTTTTCTTTCATCCATTAACTGCCAAAGTTCTTCTGTAATAAACGGCATAAACGGATGAAGCATTTTTAGTGCGTCTTCAAAAATTGAAATAGCACGAGACAGAACTGCGGATTTAATTTCAGCATCATCTGCATAAAGTCTGTTCTTAATCATTTCAAGGTACCAATCACAATAGTCATTCCAGATGAAAGAATAAATCAATTTGATTGCGTTGTTAACTTCAAACTCATTCATTGCTTTGTTAAGCTGCTGCAAAGTTTTATTTAGACGAGAGAATATCCATTCATCTGCAAAATCTATGTGAGCATTTTTCAAATCCTTATTAAGAGAAATGTTCTCAGCGCCTGCCTGCCAGTCAGGCAGGTTCATCAGCAAAAATCTTCCGGCATTCCAAATCTTATTTGCAAAGTTTCTGCCAAGCTCGCATTTATCAGTGCTGAAAAGTACATCCTGCCCAAGCGGTGCAAGATAAATTACTGTAAAGCGCAGAGCATCAGCTCCATAATCTTTAATTACCTCAAGCGGATCGGGTGAATTGCCAAGAGACTTACTCATTTTTCTTCCCTGCTGATCGCGAATGATACTTGTAAAATAAACATCACTGAAAGGAATGTTTTTTTGAAAGTGCAATCCTGCCATAATCATTCGTGCCACCCAAAAGAAAATTATATCCGGACCCGTTACAAGCGTGTTTGTCGGATAATAATATTTTCTTTCATCTTCTGTTTTAAATATTGCGTGCGCCCATAACCAGCTTGATGCCCATGTATCTAAAACATCTTCATCCTGTTTCCAGTTTTGCAAATCTTTAGGCGGATTAACATCACAATAAATTTCTTTTGTTGTGTTGTGATACCAAACAGGAATGCGATGCCCCCACCAAAGCTGGCGAGAAATACACCAATCGCGAATACCTTCCATCC
This sequence comes from Ignavibacteriaceae bacterium, assembly GCA_035328465.1. GTDB lineage: Bacteria > Bacteroidota > Ignavibacteria > Ignavibacteriales > Ignavibacteriaceae > JADJEI01. Next base: position 1,237 of record DAOLIQ010000160.1, read on the forward strand.
AATGGAAATAAGTTTTTTCCCAATGCTTTGGATAAAATCTTACTTTGCCTTGCTGTACAGCTTCCACTGCAGGTTTTGCAAGTTCGTCCATCTTCATAAACCACTGTTCACTTAAATATGGTTCGATAGGAACATTACCGCGTTCAGAGTATCCAACTTTATTTTGATAATCTTCAATCTTAAACATCAAAGCAAGTTCTTCTAATCTTGCAACTACTTTTTTTCTTACTTCATAACGATCAAGTTCACGAAATTCTTCCGGTACATTCCCATTTGTTGTTGCATCATCATTAAAAATATTTATCAGCTCAAGTTTGTGGCGCTGTCCCATATCGTAATCATTAACATCGTGAGCAGGCGTAACTTTAACTGCGCCGGTTCCAAATTCCATATCAACATAATCATCTGCAAAGATTGGAATTTCTCTATCAGCAATTGGAAGTAAAATCTTTTTGCCGATAAGATGTTTATAGCGCCCATCATTTGGATTAACTGCAACTCCTGTATCACCAAGCATTGTTTCGGGTCGTGTTGTTGCAACGATTACAAACTCTTCGGAGTCCATTACCGGATATTTAAAGTACCAGAGTTTTCCGTTAACAGTTTTAAAAATTACTTCTTCATCAGAGATCGCGGATTTGTTTGCGGGATCCCAGTTAACCATTCTGTAACCGCGATAAATTTTTCCTTCTTTGTAAAGTTCAACAAACGCTTTTATAACTTCGTGATAATACTCATCATCCATAGTAAAACGTTCGCGCCGCCAATCGCAGCTAACACCAAGTTTTTTTAACTGCTGAATAATTATTCCGCCGTATTCTTTTTTCCATTCCTGGCAATGTTCTAAAAATGCTTCGCGCCCAATTTCATACTTGTCAATTTTCTTATCTGCTAAAAACTTTGTTACCTTAGTTTCCGTTGCAATGGATGCGTGATCAGTTCCGGGAACCCAGCAAGCATTGTAGCCTTGCATACGTTTTGTGCGGATAAAAATATCCTGTAGTGAATTATTTAGAATGTGTCCCATCGTTAACATACCTGTTATGTTTGGCGGCGGGATTGCAATTGTGTAAGGTTTTTTAGTTTCGTCTATATCGGAATTAAAAATACCATGATCGTTCCAGTACTTGTACCATTTATCCTCAACCTCTGCTGGATTATATGCTTTGGGAATATCAGAAAAACTTTTTGCGGACATTTATATCTCTGTTGTTAAAAATTTGAGTGCAAATATAAGGAAAATTGAGGAGTGAGGAATAAGAGCTATAGGTGCAGATGAATTAGATTAGGCGCACTGTCACTGATTAAGTAGGAGTGTGTTGGCAGATATAAATTTACTAATTGGAGATGTTCAAAATTCTATAGTATAATTGGACAGCACTTCAACACACCCCTTCTTTTCCCCTCTTGAGAGGGGAATTAGGAAACACGAATCGTATTACAGTAATTGTCCGATAGACGAAAGTAGAGCAGCGTTAATCAATGGAATATAATATTTTCTTCGAGTGATTTTTGTTTTTCTTGATTCTGAAACATAATATTTAGTGGACTTCTGAAATATTCAAATTGTCATTCCCGTAAAAACGAGAATCTAAAACCATTAATACAAAGTGGATTCCCGCTTTCGCGGGAATGACTAATGATAAGAAAATAATATGTCAGAAGACCCTTCAAATATTTATTTCATCAAAGTAATTTTTTTTGTAGATATAAAAGAGCCGGCTTCCA
>DAOLIQ010000161.1:0-2956 GCA_035328465.1 Ignavibacteriaceae bacterium
ACTCGGGCGGTAATTTATTGCACGCAGAGACTTCAGGTGGGGATATTGTTGTAAGTAAAAAGTAATCGTTAATTAAAAATAAAGATGACATCTTGCGGAAAGGTGTCATCTTTTTTAATTTGCCGATAATTATTTAAGCACCACCATTTTTTTTGTTACAGTGAAACCCCCTGCCCCGCTTACTGGGTTAGCCTGTATTCTGTAAAAGTAAACTCCGCTGGCAATGTTTGTTGCGTCAAACTCTATTTTGTATTTGCCTGCCGGTTTTTCTGCATTTACAAGATTTGCTACTTCATTCCCGAGGATGTCATACACTCTCAATGTTACTTGAGAGATGTTTGGCACTTGATACTGAATGATGGTTGTTGGATTAAATGGGTTGGGGTAGTTTTGTGATAATGAAAACTCTGATGGAATAATATTCTTGACTTCATTAACCCCCGTAACAAGGGTGGTGTTGTACCAAGTCTGCAAAAACGCCGCATACTGTTTTAATTTTGTAATACTGTTTAAGTTATCTGTTCCTTTTTGAAGGAATACAGCATAAACAAATTCATTGGTATCACCGGGAGCTAACGTAAATGGGCCCGAAGGAATAAGCGATCTTCTGTCACCAGGAGGAGGACCACCAGGCCAGCCTTCGCCACAATACCAGCCTGTTCCTGATTCTGGATCCCCATTTAATGGGAAGATTGTTCTATAACCTGTATGAGGATTGATTAAACTATCTCCGTTATTATTTAATCCGTGAATTAAATTATCAACTTCAATTGTTCCTTCATAAGTTCCAACCTGAACATCTTGCGGTATTCCATTGTAATTCTTAAAACCTGGGCTGTAAGCGCTCATTCTTAAATTTTTATAGCCTTGACGCCATCCATAACCATATCTGGCACTATCGGTTTGTAACCCGGGAACAATTGGAGCCTGTATAATCATTCGTCCAATTGCTGGAGGAGGAGTAAAGTAATGTCCCTCATCTTCATTATCGCCATTAAAAACATATCCCATATTTAATAGCGAGTCACAACCGGGGTAATCATCATTTGCGTTACCAAGATCATCATCAGACCAAAATCCAAGGATCAGATTCTCTGCAATTTGATTTCCTTTATTTATAATTTTATACTTTTTGAATACCACATCCTTTAACAAATCTGATTTATAACCCCAGGTTGTTACTTGAAATTCCAATCCTACGGGAAGGCTGCCGAAAACACTTAAACTTTTTACGGTATCAAGATCGTTTGAAACGTACCATAATGTCTCTTCTCCAATAAATTTTGGTAAGTCAACACCGCGGGTAAAGACACCATCACCATTTACATCCTCCCACGGCGCTCCGATTTCTGCAGGCCAATTGTTGTAGTTGAATTCATATTCATCTCTTTCAACACCCGGGGGTAGTGATTCCCAATCACTTCTAATTTTCCAAATTTTAAAAAGACTGTCAGTTGGATCAGATGGTTGACCATCATTATTAATAACTCCTGGTCTTATTCCGCTACTGGTAAAATAACTACCGTTCGCTCTCTTTTCACCACCGACAAGACAAGTCCACCAGAGACCATCTAAATAAGTTGCTGTCATTGTTCCATTTGCTCCGCCAGGCCAAATTAATCCAGAACTACCGAAAATTGGATTCTGAGAGCCAATGCCGTTATTGTTTATCCACATTAGTATTTCATTTATTGCGATGTATTTGAGATCATTAGAATAAAGAGTGAATGGATCTTGGTTTTGATCAAAATTTGTAGTGTCTGAAGTTTCTACAATTTTAATTTTGCATTTAACATTTGTTGTATCGGGTAGATCCCAAAAAACTGATGTGTCACTTACGAAGTAATGATTAATTCCTGCCAATTGCCATGAAATTTCATTGTCAATTGAATAATAAATTTTGATGGAATCTCTTGGAGGTCCGGACCAAGTAATTAAATGGTTAGTATAGGCAGTTCGATTGTATTCCAAAAAACTTCCATCTTCCGGGTAGAATAACTTTATCTGCTGCGGGAAAATTAATTTTGAAGTCAATAGGACTAAACTGATGACTAAAATAATTATGGGTCTTTTCATTGCTTTCACCTTAATTCGTTCGGTAAAAAATTTCATTTCAACATCACCATCTTTTTTGTTTCAGAAAAGCCGCCTGCCCCGCTTACGGGGTTAACTTGCATTCTGTAAAAATAAATTCCGCTTGCAAGTGCACTTGCATCAAATTCCACTTTGTATTTATACCGTACTTGTTCCTGATTGTTTACGAGTGTCTGTACTTCTCTGCCAAGTATGTCGTATATCTTTATTGTCACATTTGATTTTTCAGGAATTTCATATTCAATTGTGGTTTTAGGATTAAAGGGGTTGGGGTAGTTTTGAAATAAAGTATAACCTGTTGGTGCAAGAGTTTCTTTAGTATTCAATATTTCAACAAGTTCTGTGTTATAAAACTCCTGTACGTGTGCAGCAAGTTCTCTTAGTTTTGTTATGCTGTTTATATTGTCTGTTCCTCTTGCAATTGGAATGGCAATAACAATTTCCTGAGTATCGCCGGCTGCTAAATTAAATGGACCGGTTGGGACGTGATATCTGCGGTCACTGGGGGCCGAACCACCAGGTGTGCCATCGCCTTCATACCATCCGATGCCTTCGACAGGATCACCGGATAAGGGCCATATTGTTGGCTCTCCTGTGATCGGATTAATCACATAAACACCATCATTTCTTAGCCCCTGCATAACATTATAAAATTCAAGACTACCTGAATAGACTCCCTGAGAAACATCGCTAGGGTAAATTGAAGATGATTTAACAATCATTCCCGAAGAAGTCAAGCCAAGGTTTTTAAATCCTGTTTCCCAACCATTTTCATATCTTGCACTATCTAAATTAGTAGCAGGAATAATTGGACCCTGTACAATCATATGCCCAACCGCTGGTGGAGGTGATCCATAACCAT
>DAOLIQ010000162.1:0-2806 GCA_035328465.1 Ignavibacteriaceae bacterium
AAAAAATATCTTTACTTTAAAATATTTTTTGTATACGTTTAAACCAGAGGAAATAATTATAGGAGTTAAAACCTCTTTGGTAATCGTAATTGAAAATATTCTGGCACGCTATTTATCTCTCTCTGAGATTTTTCTCGGGATGGGGAGAATGATGCTGATATTAATTTACTTGCTTATTACTATTCAGTATGAGCTTTTTGAAGTTCCCATACCAAGCCAATTGTTAATTCTTAATTGTTCATTCTTCATTCAATCCTTTCCAAATGGTTTTACATAGCTTGGGTAATAATAATGTCACATAGAGCTTGTCGAAATGTAACTGTAACTTAACAGCGTTTGGCATTGCCACACATCTTTCTCTAAGATTTTTTTTACTTAAAAAGGTAATCAAGAGATGAAAAAAATATTTGTATTAAGTCTATTGATATTTATCAGTTGCATTACTCTTGCCCAGCAGACAAGAGCAGAAAAACTACAGCAATTAAAAAACCGTGAAGACATAAAAGTAACCGAGGTACAAAAAGATGTACTTAAACTTGAATACCCAAACGGCAAAGTGGTTTACAAAAACATTGGTGACTACCAGCCTTCAACCGACTACCAACAACCAACTACCTACAACCCAAATTATGACAGCACAATAATAGACTTAACAAACATAGACACAACTCTTTATCACCAAATGTACAGTTACTGGCAGGAAGTGCCGCTTGGTAATTTTAGAACATTGCTAGTTGGTGATGTTAACAACAACGGACGACCAGAACTTTATGGACAGATGAAGGATTACACCGGGCCTTATTCCGACATTGTTGCTTATGAAATGAATAGGCAGGGTAATTTTAATTTTGTCCATGAGTATGATAGCAATACAGTTATGTCAAGATCTATCTTTGATATTGACAAAGATTATAAAGTTGAATTACACTTGGTTAGAAATGCGGTAGATACAACTATACAGGCATACGTAAATACATTTTTATTTTATAAAAAAGATTACGATTCTTCTTTAGCAACTAATCTCGCTTTTGTCTTCGATCCAATTAAATCGTCAACTCAGCAAAATGATAACTATTTCGGTGATTGGGATGGTGATAATTTAACTGACCAAATATTCTATACACTGAATCAACATATAAATATTTATGAATATAATTCTTCTATTCCTAATTTTGATTCTGTTTTTCAATTCGATCACAGCTCTATTGATTTATACTACGGTGGTTTTTCCATCGGAGACTTTGACCAGGATAGTAAAACAGAATTTCTTGCAGGCAGTGTTCACGGCAATGTTCTATCAATTGAAAATTGTGGGGATAACTGCTACGCACCAAACTGGCAGGGAATGGTTGAAACCTTTAATGCTTATCTCTGTGCGGAAACAAACGACCTCGATGGTAACGGTAAAAAGGAAATTTGGATTGGCGGAGATGCTTTTTATAATGGACAAGGTATAACCCGAATCACCATCTTCGAAGCAAACGGAAATAACAGTTACCAAGTTGTTGGAAGAATTGATCTGCTTGGAATATTCTCTTTTGATGCCGGCAACATACAGGTAATTGATGTTGACAAAGATGGAAAAGAAGAAGTGTTGTTTGGGCTTGATGAGACTGTTCTTATTCTAAAGTTCAATGGAAGCACTAACCATCAGACTTATGAAGTGTTTTACTACAAAGAAAATGATTGGGAACACAACAATATGGGTTACTACGGAGCTAATCTCTATAATTTGATTGATGACGAAAGAGATGAACTGCTCATAAATATGTGGGATGACCCTCCAGGACTTGGAACGATCCGATGGTTCAATTGGATATACAAGCCAAACTTTACAGTTGATGTTAAAGAAGCAAGCAGCATTGGTCCGAGTGATTATCAGCTTTACCCGGTTTACCCAAACCCATTCAATCCACAAACAACAATTAAGTTTGATATTGCCAAGACTTCATTCACTTCGGTAAAAGTATTTGACATTTTAGGGAAAGAAATAACAACGCTGTTAGAAAAGGAATTAACTCCCGGCAGTTACACGCTAAGCTGGGAAGCAAGGGATAGTAATGGAAATTTACTTCCCTCTGGGGTGTATTTCATTCGCTTCTCTGCCACAGGCGGAGCGAATAATTACACTAAAACAATTAAAGCAGTTTTAACTAAATAAAAAATTAATTTTTAATCAGAAGGAAATAAAAAATGCGAAACACAATAATTCTATTTTTTATTATGACAGCTTATCTGTTCTCACAGGGCTGGAATAATACGGTAACAACAACAATCAATGAACCAAATCTTGTTAAGATGGATTTATTCACTAACAAAGATGGTAATCATATAATCGTTCAAAATTCAAACTCAACAAACTCAATAAAATACTATCTGCTAAATAGTGCCGGAACAGTAGTAAGAAGTTCAACAATAGAAACTTCCGGCAATGCTGAGTTCCCGAATATTTCCGGCGACAATGATAAGGTTTATCTTGTATATAAACTTGGAAGTTATCTCAAAGCAAAAAAGACTACGAATGCCGGTGCAAATTGGACTGATATAAATCCATCACTTTCAATCGGCAGCAACACTTGCAACGGAGTTGATATAGTTTATAGTGATGGTGGTCTTCACGTAGTTTATGCAATGAAAGACAGCGACCCGAATTATGAAACATATTACTACAAACTGAACTCGAGCAATTCTTGGGTAGATTATAAAAATGTTACAGATTTCGGAAATGAAGTTGGCGGATTATCAACAATCACTGTATCAGATAATCACGTTTATGTTAGTTACAACACAGGTGATGATGACCCTG
>DAOLIQ010000163.1:0-2772 GCA_035328465.1 Ignavibacteriaceae bacterium
AGTCAAGTGTCAATATTAATTATTTATTAAATGTAAAAATTTTAATAATTCTACTTGACTGAACTCTAAAGAAGCAGGATATTTGAACCGTAAAAATTAAATCTGTCGTAAAAACGACGGTTCTAAAACAAACTAAATAAACTAAGGAGAGTGTTGATGCACAAACTTTACAGGATTCTTTTAATTGGACTTGTCTTCCTATCTGCATCGGTTTATGCTCAGAAATACACAATTTCTGGTATGGTAACCAATGCTGAAAACGGAGAAAAACTTCCAGGTGCAAATGTTTACATGAAAGCCTTAAATACAGGCGCTGTAACTAATGCAGATGGTATTTATTCAATCGGAAATGTTCCAAAAGGGACTTATGAACTGACAGTTAGCTATGTCGGTTTTATTTCTGAAGTTTCTAATATTTATGTGGGTGGGGATGTATCACTCAATTTTGGACTTAAACCAAGTCCTGTGCTCTTGGGCGAAACAGTTGTGAAAGGAACTCGCGCCACCTTACGCGAAACTCCTGTTGCCTTCACAGAAGTTAAAGGCGAAGATATTGAATTCAGACTTTCTTCAAGAGACTTGCCACAAGTATTAAATGTTACTCCAAGTTTATATTCTTCACCTGGAGGTGGTGGTGCTGGCGATGCTAATTTGGTAATCAGAGGTTTTAACCAGAGAAATATTGCGATCATGATCAACGGTGTTCCGGTAAACGATATGGAAAACGGCTGGGTCTATTGGTCAAATTGGGCAGGACTTGGAAATGTTACTCAAGACATTCAGATTCAAAGAGGTCTTGGAGCTTCCCCGTATTCTGTTTCTTCTATTGGCGGTGTTGTTAATGTTCAAACTTTTGGGGCAAGCGGAAGAAAAGAATTTTCTAAACTTAGCACTGAATTCGGTTCGGATAATTTAAGCAAAACTACATTTGCGTTCTCATCAATGATTACAAGTAATATTGGTATGACCGGCTTAGTCTCAAGAAAAGTTTGGGATGGTTATGCTGATGGTCTTTATCTAAACGAATTTACATATTTCTTCTCTATCGGCGGTGTCTTCGGAAATCATTCGGTAGAATTCACAGGCGTTGGATCTCCACAAGAACATGGACAGAGAACCACAAGACAGACAATTGACACTTGGAATCAAAGAGGCTTTAGCTACAATAGAAATTACGGCTTCTTATTCGGTCAGCCATTGAATGAAGTTGTAAATAAATATCACAAACCGCAATTTAACTTGAACTGGAACTGGCAGATAAATCAATCTTCGATTCTATCTACCGTGGCGTATTTCTCTTTTGGTACAGGTTACGGTTCTGGAAGATTAGGCTCAAGCTTTATTTACAATGCTGCCGGCTTGATTGACTTCGATGCTGTATGGGCGAGAAATGAAGCTAATTTAGATTCAAATGGTGTTAAACAATCATTAACAATTTTAAGAAATTCTGTTAATAATCATTTCTGGACTGGAATTTTATCTACTTACAAAACCAATGTTAATGACGAATTAAGTCTTAGTGTTGGATTTGACGGCAGATACTATCTCGGCGAACATTACCGTGAAATCAGAAATTTACTCGGTGGATCTTATTGGTTGAATACAAAAGATATCAATCATCCTGATTTAATAACAAAAACAGGCGACCTTGTTGATTACCATAACGACGGTAAGGTTATGTTATATGGCGGCTTTGCTCAGGCAGAATATAAAACCGGAAAGATCAGCACATTTCTAAATGTTTCAGCTTCAAATACCGGTTATCAAAGAATTGATTATTTCAATTTTCTAGATAGCGACCCTGCTCAAACAACCGAGTGGCAGAATTTCTTGGGCTATACTGCAAAGACAGGATTAAACTTTAACGTTGATGAACACAATAACGTATTTGCCAATGTTGGATACTTCTCAAAAGCTCCGATTTTTGATAACGTATTTGATTTTTCAAATAATGTCTTTGCAAACATATCAAATGAAAAAATCCTTGGTATTGAATTAGGTTACGGTTTATCAACTCCTCTAATAGCTCTAAACCTCAATGGTTTTTATACAGATTGGAAGGACAGAGCAATTAATGCATTCTTTGTTTATACAGCTCCAGACGAAAGCACTGTAGATTATCAGGCAAATATTAAAGGCGCTGAACAAAGACACATTGGTGTTGAATTAGAAAGCAGAATTAAACCTACTAATACTTTGGAATTTGGATTAATGTTTTCTTGGTCAGAAGCTAAATTCCAGAATGATGTGAGCGCGAGATTGTACCCTGAAGAAGATCCTTCTCAAGTAACAGAGATCAACTCTTACGTAAAAGATCTATTCGTTTCTGAATTTCCTATGACCCGTGCTTCTTTCGATATGCTTTATAGATACGAATTAGGAAATGGATCAACTTTCATTTTCAATCCTGTCTATAATTTCTTCGGAAGACAGTATGCTTTTTTCAATCCTGATTCAAGAAGCGTAGCTCCTCCTGCTGGAGAAAGTGCACAAAATTCCTGGAGACTTCCGGATTTCTATTTATTCGATGTTCACACAGCCTATGAAGTTTTATTTACAAACTTCTTTGTTAAAAAAGCAACTGTTGGATTGCATATTTTTAATGCTCTTAACACTAAAAATTACATTACAGATGCAACTGATGGAAGTGACCACACTCAGTATTCCGCAACAGTTTGGTACGGCAGAGAAAGATGGTATAACTTGAGCTTCACATTCGATTTGTAGATCTTATAGTTTATTAAAAAGGCTGCCAGTTTTGGCAGCCTTTTT
>DAOLIQ010000164.1:0-2751 GCA_035328465.1 Ignavibacteriaceae bacterium
AATATAATTATTTCAATAAATCCAAAAAAAATAAAATAATTTTTACTTTTTCTTTTCATCAAACATTGAGTCGCTTATTCCATTATTCACTTTATAGTTGGAATATTTAATAAATACTTTTCCTGTTGTTGATTTGTTATCGTCTTCTTTTTTAGATTCAGTATTCATATCGCCGCTGATGGATTTAGGCAGATTTAATTTATCAATATTAAAAATAAATGTCATCGAGGTTGGGAGCGGATAGTTAAGTTTTGGGTCATCGTATTTAAGTTCCATCAAAAATGTTCCGTTGGTTTTTGTTGTCGATTCAACTTTGCGAATAACTTTTTTCGCCCTGTCTATCCATAAAGTTGAGAGGATAATATTATTGACATCCCCGAGCGGGATTATTTTTATGATTGAATTTTTTATTCCATCTATCGTTTCCTCTTTTTCGAATAAGGCTGTGTAATCACCTTTGGTAAAGGCAAACGGCGAAAAGTTCATTCCTTCTTTCGGAAGCAGCGCAAAACCTTCCGACTCGAAGTGAATTTTATCCGGCTGTTTGAAATATAATTTAGCTTTTGATTCGGGAACTTTAAGAAAGTTTACATCCACCTTTATCGAAACATCAACTTGATAATCCTGCACACGGTTAAAATTATTTTGAACTTCATTAATTATAACTTCAGGCTTAATCTCTTGTGAAAAACTTTGAGCTGATAAAAAAAGGAACAGAGGAAAAATTATTTTATACATTACTACACCATCAATTCTAATTAAGTTAAAATATCTTTTTTATTAAAGAAGTAAGCAGTGATTCCGAACAAAACAATTATGTGTCCAAAAAGTACCGCTACAGCTTTGATTATTTCATTCATCTCGATTGGATCATCAAAAAATAATTTCCAATCGAGTATGTAATTTGTGAATAAGTACGGTCTGATGCTTTGAAAAATATCAATATTAATAGCTGAGATAATCAGGAACACAATTATTATTGCCATCGTAGTCACAATCGGACCGATTGCATTTTCCACTAACGACGAAAAGAAAAAAGCAATTGAAGCAACTACAGACATTGATAGCGCAGCAAAGCCATAGCCAAGTAAAAATCTCCAGAGCACATCGTCTTTTGCAAAGATAATTATTGTTGTACTTTTAATAACGATCAGTTCGCCTACTCCGAAAATAATTATCCCAAGCACTAAACTCATCACTGCAAGCCAGAGAACAAGCAGGTTCGAATAGATAAGTCCGGCAATAAATTTTGAACTGACAATTTTTAATCTTGAAACCGGGCGAGTGATTAACATTCGATAAGTCCCGCTTGTGGCTTCTCCGGCAAGTAAATCGCCGGCGACTAATGTGATTAAAAAAGGAATGTGAAGCGCAATACTGTTTAGTATTATGAACGATACGAGATAGGCATTTAACAAATTACCGACAAAGACAAAAGACTCCTGCAGATTTCTCGTCATAAAATCGAGCGAGTGTTCACCTTCAAGAACCATTGCAATTTGTACAAGCGGGACAAGTACGGCAATTGCTATAAAACCGATATACGTTCTCCATTTTCTAAAAATTTTATAAAGTTCTATTCTAATAAGAGTGATCATTTAATTTCCTTTTCAGTGAGTTCAAGAAAATATTCTTCAAGCGAGCGCATTGGTACAATAGAACTAACATCAACTCCGTTCTCAATAAAGTATCTATTAACTTTGCTTATTTCATCCGGGTCAAGAGCAAAAATAATTTTATTATCAGTAAAAGAATTTACTTTGGAAGACCAACGTGAATCAGAAAGTAAATGTTTTGCTTTTTCAATATCAGTCACTTGCATCGTTACCTTTAAGTTTGCTTGTTGAAGAAGAGTTTCAACTTCACCTTCGACAACCGCAGATCCTTTATTAATAATCACCATTCTATTTGCAACAAGTTCAACTTCATAAAGAATGTGCGATGATAAAAAAATAGTTTTCTTCGCATCTTTACTCAGAGTAATGATTAAATCGCGTATCTCCTTCATTCCCTGCGGATCAAGCCCGGTAGTCGGCTCATCAAGAATAATTAGATCCGGATCGTGAAGCAGAGACTGAGCAAGACCAAGCCGCTGTTTCATTCCATGCGAAAAAGTTTTTACTTTGCTTTTGAACCGCGTAGAAAGTCCGACTAACTCTAACACTTCCATAATTCTTTTTTGTGAAATATGTTTACCGGAAATTCTTCCAAGTATTTCAAGATTTTTATACGCTGATAGATAGCCGTAAAAATCAGGCTTCTCAACAATGGCGCCAACTCTTTTAAGTATCTCGATTCGGTTTTCTTTTAATGATTTGCCAAATAATTTTATCTCACCGGCATTCGGAGAGATCAAAGACATTAGCATTCTGATTGTTGTGCTTTTGCCTGCACCATTTGGACCAAGAAAACCAAATACATCACCGCGATATACATTGAGACTAAGATTGTTAACGGCTTTAAGTTCTTTAAAATGTTTTGACAGGTTATTTATTTCAATAATTTTTTCTTCAGACAATAGTTCTCCATAGAATTCTGGTTTTAGCTCTTAAAATATTATAAAAATTTATTTGAAGTTAAATTTAGTTAATTCTTTTATGGCTTAAATAAAAAAATTTTGAATGGAGAAAAAGACGGATAAAAAAAACCGGCTGTTAATAAAAAAAATATGTTCGTATTCAATCAAATTATTCATTCTGAAAAAATTTAATTTGTTTTTTATTTTTAAAACTCATAAAGTTGCATTCAAAT
>DAOLIQ010000165.1:0-2675 GCA_035328465.1 Ignavibacteriaceae bacterium
ATAAATCTTCAAAGTAACAAAAGAATTTTCCGGAATTGAATAGCTGATGCTTGTGTTAGGATTGAATGGGTTGGGGTAATTTTGGGACAATGAAAATTGCTCTGGAATTAGCCCGGTTCTTCTTTTGTAATATAATACATTAGAACTTACAATATTCGAAGCAGTACTTACAAATGATGATCCTGCAGTTGCTTTTACATAATATGAAGCAATATTTGAACTACCACCTATTGTAAAATCATAATCTGTATATTCTAATTTTATTGGATAGCCATATCCTGTTTCAAATATTTCCTGATATACTGCAGGCGGACGTCCTGGCGGAATTGTTTCAACTTTTCTATATACTTTATAATTGTAATCAGAATAATAATCCCCAACATTGTATGGAGCCCAGGCAATCCTTGGGTGATTATTATCATTTGTGATTTTTAATGTCTTTGTCCAATCAGTATTACTGAAAACATTTACAATATTAGAAGTGAATAAAGATTGTGTCTCGTTAAATGCTTCAAGGTAATAGTAGGAGGTATGTGAAGCAGTTTCGATAAAGTTCTGATCAATGATCGCTTCATCGGTAAAGGAAAGAAAAGCATCATCAACATCGGCTAACCAGTAATAATCATCTGGCTCAGGTTCTTGATATGAACCAACTAAAGACCAGGCATACCAAATCCTATACTTAGAAGGAATATAATCTTGAGGCGGAGGGGCTTCCCAAAATAATTTCGCTTTTGTCAGGGGGGGCATAAACTGCAAGGTTATTTTCGGTGTAATCTTCATAACAAAATTGATTTGGATATCCTACCTCCAAAATCGAATCGAATGCATCCCAAATATTAATTATGCTGCCATCTTGAATGGGAAATTCGTTTTGACTAGTTGAAGAGGGAATAAAGCTAAAAGAATGAGTATTACCGTCATAAATCAAATATATATCTATTATTAATGTATAGGGTGATTGACTTGAGTTTTGAAACCTGCAATCTCTATAATCCAAATAAAAATATGCATCTGATGTCCAAAATTTATAGAAACCGTAGGTAAATACGCCGCCATAGTATGGAGGATTTCCCCCTTGATCAGAGTTTACCCAATCCCAACCATACTGAAAACTGTTCATATTTGTATTTCCAGAAATAGTTAATGAGTCAGTATTAAATTCGTTAGTGATCAGATAATCGTGAGCAGCATTATGCCAATTAACACCTGCTTTTTGGATGTGAAAAGAATTTATCTGGCCACTATGATTTTTTGTCCCGATAAATAATTCAAAAGGCCCATGTAACGGTATTTGGCAATAGTTATTAGTAAAAAACATTAAAATCATAATAATTTTTTTCATCAGATATCCTAAGTTTATTTTACAACTATTAATCTTGAATAGAATGGAATCGACAATTCGTCAGTGATTATAGCTAAAAGTTTACCGTCTTTTGACAAGGCGAGTGAGCTTCCTCTTATCTTTGATCCAACTCCGAGAGAAAGTTGCCAATTTGTTAAACCTGAATTCGAAATTGAATATATGCTTGCTTCTCCAGTTTCTTCACCCCAGGTTCCGTTATATATAGTCCCCTCAATATCACATAGTAGATTAGTGCCTGGCGCGTCCGGTAAATCATAAACCCATCTCAGTTTACCAAAATAATCGATAGAGTATATCCTATTGGTTGTCCTAAAAAATATATTGCCATTCTTATCTAAGGTAGAAGCAACATAATGATCAATAAAATCGTAATAGGAATTACCAATATCTTTTTGAATAAAATACTTCCATCGAATTTTTCCATTTGAGTCAATAGAAATAAAAGTTGAATCATTTTCAGATAAATAAATATTTCCTTCAGAATCAATAAAAGGAATTGGCGACCAGCTACTACTAAAGGGATAAGACCAAATTATATCTCCATCAAGCCCAAGAGCGTCTAAACTGAAAGATTCATTAATAGCATAAATAGTATTTCCATCCGGAGCAAAAACGATTGGTGAACTTTTGAATTCGGGGAGTTCAAAGAGTTTATTACCATATTTAGTTATGGCGATCAAGGTTCGAGTGGTACTAAAATATAAATTACCAAACTTATCTATGTTTATCCCTGCAAATCCACAATGAATAATTTCACCTGCATTGTATCTCCAATTTTCAACGCCATTGTCTTTAGTTGAAAATAAAAAACCGGCGTATGATCCAGAATAAATATTATTATCTGCATCCAATATTGGTTTGCCTGCTATTTCAGGAGATCCGCCAATAGAAATATCTATACTCCATTGGAGAATCAGTTGTGAATTTAATTTGTTAATGAAGGCTGCTGTTCCATTAGGTAGTGGTGCATTCGAGAAGGTAAAATAAATGTCATCACTTTTTGAAAGTAAAATGCCGGAATATTCAGTTATGGCATTAAAAGTAAATTCATTAATTATATGTCCATTTTGTGGACCTTTGTAATTACTCCTACCAGTATATTGCGGATCATGTTGAAACATAGGCCAGGGGTTATCAGCTAAACTGGGCCAGTATATATCTTCCTGGTAACCGGGGGGTTTTGGTGGCTCGTTTGGGGCGGTGGGGTTTTGTTCGCAGCTTGTCAACATCACTGCAAAAACAATAGAAATAAGACTAAAGATAAAATACTTTAGGGGCCGAGAGTTTTTGAACAGAAGCTTTTTTGCTG
>DAOLIQ010000166.1:0-2638 GCA_035328465.1 Ignavibacteriaceae bacterium
ACTCTTTGGGAGATAACACAATGTACCCCCTCCCACCAAATGCTAAATATGTAACGCCTCACGGCACCGGTGATCACTCTGGCACAAGCTGGAGTAATGCTTACTCTATTCAGGATCTGAAACACAGATTAGCTTCTAACACATCTTTTTATTTTACCGATTCTACCTTTCTTGTTGATTCTATTGTCGTTAATAACTTTACCAATATATCTTTTATAGGTAAAGGAAAAGACAAAACAATTCTTGAAGGAATAGATGTTGGTAATGTGGAAAGTATTATAAACTGGAGTATCAAATGTTTTGATATCCCCAATTCCAGCAATACGACAATAAAGGATTTACAGATAAGAAGATTCCGAAGGTGGGGAATAAGAGTGGGTTCAACATCAAATAATTTTCTTGGTCATAATCTTTATATTGATAGCTGCGGTTGGACTGCTGTTAGCGGTGACCCACCTGTACAGGAGATAGCATCACCGTGCGGAGTAAAACTAATTGGCGATGATGGGATATTCAGGAAATCATATATTATGCAATCTGGTTGGGATGGAATGCAAGTGGCTGGCTACAGAGTTCTGATTGATACAACAACAATTTATGCAACCGGGCAAGATGAACCAGATGCTCTACAGCAGGGAGATGGCATTGGTTCATTAGTAAATCCTGATAGTTTCTATTATGTTCATACCAATGGTGACTCGGTCAAAGTTTGGAAGACAGCACAATTCACTGTGAGGAAGTGTAATATCAATACAGTTGTTGACAGAAAATCAGGAATAGAAGCAGGAGAGAAACCACCTGAAAAACATTCTGAGAAACCATTGGTACAAATTTATGACAGCATAATCTCTGGAGGAAAGGGTGTGGGAATTACACAGGATGCTCACCCAAGAATTGGTAATTTTTATTCGAGTATTGAAAAATGCACAATTCAATCTTTAAACCCTGATAGGTACACTCTAAGAGTAGAATCCTGGGACTCTGGAACTTCGGGTTGGATAAGAGGGAATCGTTTCATTAGTCCAGCAGATTACAATCCTCTGCTATTATGTCCAGTAGGAGAATATGATACCGACAGTATAGCAGTGAATTACCCTTCAAACACGAATAGATGGTTTAAAGGATTGGAAGAATTCGACTTTTGTGTCACACATAATCTCATTACTCCATAATAATCTAAAAGATAGAGGTTGAAATGAAAACAATAAAAAAATATTGCTTGATTGTGATTTTTATAACTAATTACATTTATTCGCAATCACCTGACATTCTCTGGCAAAAAAACTACGGGCTAAACACAGCCGATGACTTTGGGCAATCTGTCATTGAAACAGACGACGGAGGAATAGCAGTTGTTGGTTACACAGGCTCTTTTGGTGCAGGAGGATATGATGTCTGGTTAATTAAAACTGATGCAAATGGTGATGTACTTTGGACAAAAACTTACGGAGGTGTTAGTAGCGACTATGGTTATTCTCTTAAACAAGTTGATGATGGGGGATATATCATCGGTGGTTCTTCGCCATCTCCCATCACAGGTGGATTAGACTTTCTTCTTATAAGGACTGATCCCCAGGGTAATTTATTGTGGCTTAAAACTTATGATGGGCTCAATACAGATTATAGTTGGTCAATTGATATCACTGAAGATGGAGGTATTATAATTTGTGGTGAGCAAAATGCTTTTCCACAAACTCCAGATGGGATGGTTATTAAAACAGATTCAGTGGGTGAGATTGAATGGCAAAAAACATTCGGCACTACTAATGTAGATCACTTTTATGGAGTGCAACAAACTACTGATAGTGGTTATATAATTTGTGGAGCTATAGGCGTGGGAATTTTTAAAGGTTGGTTACTAAAGCTTGATACAAATGGAGATACACTATGGACAAGAATCTATGGTGGAGAATTATCTGGTTGGTTTCAATCAATTATGGAGACTGAGGACGGAGGTTTTATACTGACTGGTCTGCTTAGTACGGCTGATCCAGAAAATCCTGACCTGTGGTTGTTAAAAACAGATTCTGCGGGGAATGAAGAATGGTCAAAAACTTATAATTATGATAATGCCTATGATATGGGTTATTCAGTTAAACAAACTATTGATGGTGGGTTTATTATTGCTGGAGCGGCAACACCTTTTGATATTGAGAATATGGGGTGGATTATTAGAACAAATTCTTTCGGAGATACTCTTTGGACAAAATTTATTTGGAGTTATTCTAAATCTGATAAAGGTTCTAGTGCAAGTACAATTTGCTATTCAGTACTACAAGCTCAAAATGGAGATTATATAGTTGCTGGGGCTCAAACTCAAATATCATTTCAGAAACAAGTGCTGCTATTAAGAATCGCCTCCGACATAGTTCCTGTTGAACTAACATCCTTCACTGCAATATTAGAATCTGATAATGTTACTCTCAACTGGCAAACAGCAACGGAAATGAACAACAGTGGGTTTGAAATAGAAAGAAAACAAGTCGGCAGTCCTCAGTCTTCAGTCGGCAATCAGGACTGGAATGTTGTTGGTTTCGTTCCCGGATTTGGCACAACCACCGAACCAAAGAGTTATTCTTTCATTGATGAAAATCTTTCTTCAGGTAAATATCAATACAGATTAAAACAAATTGACTTT
>DAOLIQ010000167.1:0-2611 GCA_035328465.1 Ignavibacteriaceae bacterium
AAAATCAATAACCTGGTACATACAAAACTGGAAATAAAACCAGATTTTAGTAAATCATACCTGTATGGTAAAGCATGGATCACCCTGAAACCACACTTCTATCCTACCGATTCCTTAAACCTGGATGCTAAAGGCATGGAGCTAAAAAAGGTTGCTCTCGTAAAAGGCACTCAGCAAATTCCACTAAAATATGAATATAATGACTGGAACCTGAGAATCAAACTTGACAGGACATACAAAGCAAATGAGAACTATATTGTCTATATAGAATATACTGCTAAACCTGATGAATTTGAAGAAAAATACAGCCAGGGTGCTATGCTCGGCATTAAAGGAATGTATTTCATAAACCCCAAAGGAGAAGAGAAAGACAAGCCAACACAAATTTGGACTCAGGGCGAAACAGAATCCAGTTCTGCCTGGTTTCCTACCATTGACAGAACCAATCAACGCTGTACTCAAGAATTGACTGTAACAGTAGACAATAAATATGTAACTCTTTCAAATGGCAAATTAGTTTCACAAAAGAAAAATTCTGACGGCACAAGGACAGATTACTGGAAAATGGATCTCCCTCATGCCCCTTACCTTTTCTTTTTAGGCGTAGGCGAATATGCCATAATAAAAGATAAGTGGAAGGACAAAGAAGTAAATTATTATGTAGAAAAAGAATATGCACCCGTTGCCAAGCAAATATTTGGTAACACCCCCGAGATGATGACCTTTTTTTCAAAAATTACAGGGGTCGATTATCCCTGGGTGAAATATTCACAAATTACCGGCAGAGATTATGTAGCTGGAGCAATGGAAAATACAACAGCAACCATTCACCAGGAAAGTGCACAACAGGATGCAAGAGAACTTGTAGATGGGAATAACTGGGAAAGCACTATTGCTCATGAACTTTTTCACCAATGGTTTGGAGATTATGTAACTACAGAAAGCTGGAGCAATCTTACACTAAATGAATCTTTTGCTAATTACAGCGAAACACTGTGGGATGAATACAAGAACGGGAAAGATGCGGGAGATGCACAAAATTACCAGGACATGCAAAATTACCTGCAAAGCGGCAGCGACAAGAAAGACCTTGTTCGCTTTCATTATGAACACCGGGAGGATATGTTTGACGCTGTAAGTTACCAGAAAGGTGGTCGGATTCTTCATATGCTCAGAAACTATGTTGGAGACAGTGCATTCTTTAGGTCAATCAATAATTATTTAACCACCAACAAGTTCAAATCTGCAGAAGCTCACCAATTGCGTTTGGCATTTGAAGAAGTAACCGGTCGTGACCTGAACTGGTATTTCAACCAATGGTATTTTGGAAATGGACATCCCAGTGTGGATATAGACTATGTGTACAATGATGCGACAGGAAAAGTAAATGTAATTATTAAGCAAACACAGAAATCAGGCAAGTATTTCAAGCTGCCCTTAGCCGTTGATATTTATGATGGTGCTAATAAAGTACGTTATAACGTGTGGGCAAAAAATGCTGTTGATACATTTACATTCGATTATACCAAAAGACCGGATCTGATAAATGTAGATGCAGACAAGATCACCCTCTGGACAAAAAAAGACAATAAAACACTTGACAACTATATTCACCAGTACAAATATGCAGGCAACTATGTAGACAGAAGAGAAGCTATTGACTTCGCTTCCAAAAAACTTGATGATCCAAAAGCAGTCGAATTAATAAAAACCGCCCTGACTGATAAATACCAGGGACTTCGCAATTTTGCTATCAGCAAAGCGGATCTGCGGAAGGAGTTAGTTAAAACAAGTTTCGAACCTGTATTGCTGAATCTTGTAAAATCAGACAAGTCGTCAATTGTAAGGGCAAGTGCAATTCAGAAGTTAGGCGAATATAAAAAACCTGACTACATCGCCACGTTCAAAGCAGCCGTATACGATTCATCTTACACCGTTGCAGGCAATGCACTGACCGCTCTTGGTAAAGCAGATCCAGCTCTGGCTACAGCACTGGCAAAACAAATGAGTGATAAGCCAGCAAAAGGAAATTTACAGGAAGCTATTATGAATGAAATTGTGAAATCAGGAGATGAAAGTATGGCTGACAAAATCATTGGCGACTTTGCAAAAATGCCGATGAGTCAGGGAAAATTTCAAACTTTAAATACATTAAGCACTTATTTATCAGCTATAAAAAATCCTGAGAAAGTTAAATGGGGTGTTGATGAAATTGTAAAATTCAGAGACGGAGTTCCAGAAGCTTATCAAAATCAAACAAACCCCTTTATTAATGGTGTTATCTTAAAAGGGATATTAGCTAAGAAGGATAAGGATGCAAAAGACAATGCAGGCAACACCCAGCTTAAAGAACTTGCTGATTATATCAAATCAAAACTACCAGAAGAAGACAAAAAAGGATTCTAATGTTTTCATCTGATTATTTGAATTAAGAAACCCTCCGATTAGTTCAGGAGGGTTTCTTATTAATAATCTATCGTAACTATTTTTCTACACTTATATGCACTCAAGACACAAAGAAAAAAATTGATGGAAATCAAGCGTAAATAAGGGGTAAGTCTATTTTATTATTATTTCGTAGATTACTGAAGGCGGGTACTGGGTCTGCTCT
>DAOLIQ010000168.1:0-2609 GCA_035328465.1 Ignavibacteriaceae bacterium
AAAGTCAATTTGTTTTAATCTGTATTGATATTTACCTGAAGAAAGATTTTCATCAGTAAAAGAATAACTCTTTGGTTCGGTAGTAGTACCAAAACCGGGAACAAAACCAACTACCTGCCAATCCGTTTGACCTATGACGTTTGATATTTCACTCCTCTCTATTTCAAACCCGCTGTTATTAGTCTCCGTTGCGGTTTGCCAGTTTAGCGAAACAGAGTTTTGCGTTACAGTTGCGGTGAAGGAGGTTAGTTCGACAGGGATGATGTCGGAGGAAATGCGTAATAACATTACTTGCTGCTGAAATGTTACTTGAGTCTGGTGCCCTGCAACAATATAGTCTCCATTACCTGCTTGAACAACTGAATAGCATATTGTACTAGAGCCAATTGGTGAGGCTGTATAACTTGGGATAAATTTTGTCCATAATGTATCTCCAACTGAATTAGTTCTAATGATCCACCCACGATTTTCAATATCAGGTGGCGAAGCTCCACCAGCAACAATATAACCACCATCCTGTATTTGTTGAACCGAATAACCAACGTCTATATCGTGGTCATAATCATAATTCTTTGACCATTGCTCATTACCGAGTGAATCTGTTTTTACTAACCATATATCTGTGTATTCAGCCAAGCGAATCTTTCCAGTTACGATATAGCCCCCATCATATGTTTGATTAACTGAATAAAAAAGGTCTTGAAGGTTTGAACCAAATAATTGGGACCAGACAGAATCGCCTACTACATCAAGTTTTAGTAACCAACCATAGACATTACCCCCTATTCCTAAATACAAATAGCCTGCTAAAACATACCCACCATCGTTTGTCTGTATTATTGAATATACTCCATCTTCTAAAGTCGTACCATACAATTTCTCCCAAAGCATTTGTCCTGATTGATCTACTCTCACAATCATGGCATCAGGTTTTTGAGGTATAGCATCTTTTTCGCCGGCAATAACAAATCCACCATCTTTCACTATATCAACAGCTCTTCCATAATCATCATTTACACCTCCGAATGTTCTTGTCCAAAGCGTATCGCCGAGTGAGTCAGTTCGTATCACATAAAAGTCAAAACCACCCGATCCAAATGACGATGTTGAGCCTGCTAGTATATACCCATCATCATCTGTCTGTTTCAGGTCATAGCCATAGTCATCATCATTTCCGCCGTAAGTCTTTGTCCAGAGTGTGTCTCCGTTTTCATCAGTCTTTATTAGCCAGACATCAAAACTATCTGCTCCGAATGAGTTAGTGTAACCCACTATTGCAAATCCATTATCATTTGTTTGAATTACCGACCTGCCTAAATCATCTGTTGTATTTAGCCCATAATTTTTCTTCCATAATATTTCTTGAGCAAATAGTAGGGACTGAATACTTACGAGAATACTTAAAATTATTATTATTGACTTATTCATTTCATCCCCCTAATCCGCCGTACAGTCGGTTATAGGTTCACTGCAGAATATGCTCTGCCAGTCATTTCCCTTTTTCCATCTGTTATCTTCGTATGTCACAGCGAGCGGGAGCGTATTACATTCACCAACAGGACACTGACCAATAGGATAACTTGCAGGACAAAGAAATATATTATTTTTTATCTTTCCTACCGTACCAGCATCCCAATTTTCTATTCTTAATGGCCAACGATCTAATACTAAGTTAACAATCGTACAATTTTCAACAGTTGAGTAAAAAGCATCACCTACAGGATTGGCATTTTGTGTAATTCCAATTCCCTTACCACCAGCAACGTAACTATAATAAACCCTTAGAAGCGGTTTTTCTACATCGCCCTCTATAAATCCTGCTTCTATTCCGGATTTCTTTTCGTCATTTACATTTATGTAACACAAATTAACTGTCAATCTTCCCGCCTTGTAAATGCGGTGACCGCCTAAATCAGTATAATATTTATCAGGATTTCTGAATACATGTATCCCATCTCCTTGATGTTCTGCACCAGGTTCATCTATTCCAGTTGAGTCAATTGAACAGGATTCAATCAGTACATTATACCCTGCAACCTGCACACCATCCCAACCGGTTCTCTGTACTATTGAGTTCTTGAGTGTTCCGTAATCACCAAACAACTTTATTCCAGCCGGAGAGGGAATCATCTGTATTGGCAGCGGACTTCCATAAGGTGAGTTTCCCCAGGCTGCCCACCCGCAGCTATCTAAGTAAATATTGTCACCAGAAAAATAATTTGAGTAGGAGTCTGTCTTAATTCCGTAGGCACGGAATCTTCTTATCTGCAAATCTTTAATAACACAAAAGTTTGTATTTACCAGTTCAAAACACCTCATACTCCAGTTTGAAGTATCTTCTTTGTCTTCAGGAGGGATACCTTCGAAAATCGTATTTGCTTTGCTTTTACCTATGAAAGCTATATTAAAAAAATTTCTTACAACAAAGGAATCAATCAGATAAGTAGAATCAGTAAAATAGAAAGATATGTTAGAAGCTAATCTATGCTTCAGATCCTGAATTGAGTAAGCATTACTCCAGCTTGAACCCGTGTGATCACCAGCGCCGTAAGGTGTTACATATTTAGCATTTGGTGGGAGGGGGTACATTGTGTTATCTCCCAAAGAGT
>DAOLIQ010000169.1:0-2540 GCA_035328465.1 Ignavibacteriaceae bacterium
TCAAAAAACACATTTAAGAAAAATAAGGAGTGAAAATGGACGGCAGGTAATTACCCGTAACCATAATAGCACTCCATAATTTCAAGATAACGAAATGTACAAAAGTGCTTTGAAAAAATTGCAGAGTTGTAAAGAAATGTTCGGGTAAAAATTTGGTGACGGTTTAATTACATTAGTAAAAAAGCAACTCCGCTTTTAAATTTAGTGGACTAATTTTGTCCGATAAATCACCTTTGAGTTTACTTTAAATAAATCATTTTCTTTGTCTCAACCAAATTGCCTGCTCCGCTTACGGGGTGAACTCGTAGTTGATAATAATATACGCCGCTGGATAGCTTGATAGCCTGTCCGACATTGAATTCTACTTCGTAAGTGCCGGGCTGTTGCTGTTCGTTTACAAGTGTTGCTACTTCGCTGCCGAGCACATCATAGACTTTTAAAGTGACATACGTGTCACCCTTCGACAAGTTCATGCTGACGGAAGGGATGGTGTATTTTACTTTTGTTGCGGGATTAAATGGGTTAGGATAGTTCTGTTCAAGTGTAAATTCATTTGGCTGCGAAGAGTCGAAGTCAGTAATTGCAGTAACAAGATCAAATGATGCAGAACTGTAATTGAATCCACCGAAAAAGAATTTTACTTGTAAAGTATGATTGCCGGCTGGAATAAAAATATTTTCGGCGGTAATTGTCTGCCAGTTTTGCCACCCTCCTGTTACAGGGACATTAAACGCCGGACCAAGTGATTGACCATCAAGCAAAAGTGTAATTATCCCGCCGCTGTTCTGTGCGGCAATACTTAGATGAATATCATAATTACCACTTTGTAAAACCTCGACTGTGTAATTAAGCCACTCACCTGTGGCAGTCCAGCCAACATCAAAACCATTAGATTCCGGAGAAGAGCTTTCTTCAATATCGACTCCATCATTCCGATAAGTCCAGCCGTTATTCCATGCACTGCCACTCCCTGTGTTTTCAAAATCAGTGTCGTTGTACGCAGAAAATAAATTTCCTAAATCGTAATCCGTTGCATAAATAGTTCCCGGGATTTGGTTAACAGCAAATGGAATTGTAGTATCATTAAACGGCTGGCGAATAAGAGCATCAATAACATCTTTGTGAAAAGTACATTGTTCAAGTTTTAACTTGTCAGCCTGATCCATCAAAGCGTTAAAGGCATATTCTTCCGATGGTCTTCCAGCGCTTCCACTCCAATAGTCAAGCAGTACTTGATAAGCAGGAAGCAAAATTGCCGAGAGCGGACCAGCAATTGATTCAATCTTTTTATGAGGCCACCACGCCCAGCCAATGTTATTATTTTTCATTAACTCGACACAATCAGTAAACCACTTGTTGGAATTTTCGCCGGTTTCACCAAGCCATAGAGGTGTGTTTGTTGTGTTTCTCAAATCAACCAAATATTGGATTGAAGATTGAGTATTTCCATTCCAATACTTATGAAAACTGTATGACATATTTTCATCCCAAGGAGGGGTTAATCCTGTGAAATCAGTTGCAAACCAGTTGCCTTCAATAAAGATCAAATGGTTATTATCAACGGCACGAATGGTATCTGTCAGTCTAATATAAAGGTCGCGTAATGGCTGATTGTTCGGCTGCAGGTCCCACTTAGGTTCATTTAGTAAATCATAACCGCCGATCCAAGGTTCATCTTTGTAATGTTCTGCAATTTTCCGCCACACTTGAACGGTGAGATTTTTATTCTGCTCACTTTCCCAAAGGGAGGGATAAGTGGAATTGTAATCACTGATCGGCTCATCGCTTTGTCCGCCCGGTGCCGCGTGCATATCGAGAATGAGATAGATTTGATTTTCTTCGCACCAACTTAAGAGTGAATCAACAATTTCAAATCCTTTATTAAGAAATATGGGGGGATTAGTATTAGTCGCAAAAAGATTATAATGAAACGGCAAGCGTATTGAATTGAATCCCCAGCTTTTTAATGAGTCAATGTCAATCTTTCTAACATAATTATCGCGGTAAGATTCATAAAAAATTTCTGTGTTTGCCTCGCCGATCAAATCTAAAATTCTTTCTTTTATTTCCCATTGAGCATTTGCAAACGAAGAAGTATGAAGCATGTAGCCCTCCTGCAAAAGCCAGCCGCCGAGCCCAATCCCTTTTAGCAAAATTTCCTGCCCCGAGCCATCCAAAATAATTTTGTTATCGCGATGCAAATAACCCTGGGCATTCAGGTTGCCGTGAATTAATAATAGATCGATAAGCAGTGCAAAAAATATAATTTTTAGTTTTAAGATTTTCATTTTGACTTATATAAATTGATAATAAAGTATACTACTTAAGTAGAATCATTTTCTTCGTTTCAACAAAACCTCCCGCCCCGCTAACGGGGTAAACTCGCAGTTGGTAGTAGTACACACCGCTTGGCAATGTAGAATTTACAATGTATAATTTAGAATGAGCTCCTGCATCCTGAATTTCATTTACTAAATTTTCTATTTCTTCACCAAGTGAATTGAATATTTTGAGAGTTACAAATTGCCTGCTGCTAATTG
>DAOLIQ010000170.1:0-2483 GCA_035328465.1 Ignavibacteriaceae bacterium
TACTGCCTGCACCCGAATAAAACAAAGCAGTATTTGGAGGATTGCTTCCCCACCAGTTGTTTTCTGCTAAAACGGTACAATACTGTTTTGCATAAAGGTTGTAGGAAATGTTGTTTATTATTGTATTGAAACCATAGTTATTATATGGATTATAAGGGTCGTAGTGTCCAAGATTTGGGTTAGAGTTAGCATAAGCATAAACACCGTAATCATTATCGGTAATATGATTGTGACCGTAAGTATAATATCCAAGATGGGGGGAGGAGAAATTAGAGCAGTAAACTCCTTTAGTGCTTCCGGTAATAGTATTGTTAATAAAATATGGAGAAGAGTTATTAAGCCACAAGCCGAAGTTGTTGTTGGTAAAAGTAACATATTCTATATTTGTATTGCCTGAGGCAAGGTTTTCGTCAACCATCCTGATACCGGAATTGGCATTTGTTATAGTCACGTGTTTAATATTCGCGGTAGTATTGACAATAGTAATCCCACGATCACCTCCAGTAATATCCGTATATTGTATGTCAGCATCAGAGTCGATTTTCAGTTTAATTCCCGCGCTTGGGGTAGTGAAAATATAATGAATCCTGAAAACCGAAGTCCCTATGGAATTCAAAGTGCCTTTGACAATGAGAGCGGAGGAGTTTAAAAAATTAATTACCGTACCGGGCTGGACTGTAAGAGTAACTCCGGAAGCAACAGTTAAATCACCCGTTATCTCAATATAGCCGCACCAGGAAGTGTTTTCAGTCAATGTTCCTTCTGTAATAAATGTATTTGGTACATTAGCTATTGAGATGGGAATTGATGCATAGTGATTTGTACCGGTATTATCAATTCCTGATGTGCTGACTTTAGCAATTACATTTCCATTTCCATCTCTTTGCCAAAAGTAATTAGGGAGGGTAGGAATAACTACAGTACCATAAGGAGATTCATAGACAAGAATTTCACCGCAGTTAGAAAGTGCGTGGATTTGATAGTTACCCCATTGAGTAATATAATCGCCATAGGGAAATACATCAGTAAATGTTCTGCTTAATACACCGGCATAAGTTTGATTAACGTTGTAG
The DNA here is from genome assembly GCA_035328465.1 of Ignavibacteriaceae bacterium. Lineage (GTDB taxonomy): Bacteria > Bacteroidota > Ignavibacteria > Ignavibacteriales > Ignavibacteriaceae > JADJEI01. The sequence continues at coordinate 1,074 of DAOLIQ010000170.1, forward strand.
GTTGGATATTCGCTGGTAATTGTGATGAAGTCTTCGATGCCTGTAACGTAATCGCACAGATTTTGTACGCCCTCTATATCGGGATTTTGTAACCATAGTCTTGGTGTTATTTGTAGGTAAATCACGTCTTCCATTACTGGATCTCCGTCAGCTGTGCAGTGATTTAACCCGATTAGGTGACCGAGCTCATGTAGAGAAACATTCGTAAAATTTACAGAACCATAAATTGGGGCTCTGCTCCAAATAAAAAATCTTGAGCTACTATTATTATAGAGGATAGTTGTATAAGGAGCCTGAGTTTGGTGTTGAACTGCAGAAACAACAAATTCATTATTGGATACACAAAGAGCTGTAAGCGCAGCAGTATATCCTGCCCCGCCAGGAGTTCCCTCAAATACTGAAGCACTGGTTGTAAAATTTATCTGAATTTGATCGCCGAATATATTAGGATCAGGATCACTTTCTGTAAAACTAACGCATCCATACTGTACTTGTGTCCACTGATTATAGCTAGCTCTAAAATCATCCATTACATCACTTAGTGAAAGACCAGAGGGAATATTATCTTCTTCGAATTGCAACCATAAAGGTAAATTGTAATAACTTGCCCATTTGATTGCATCACTCAGATCGGTGGTTAAAATTAATTGATTCCCGGATAATTTATAATACTCGTTATGTGACAAGATTGGTCTTATCGAGCAGATGACTATCAATCCAATGAAAATTTTTTTAATAGTATTCATTGCATAACCTTTCAATTTTGAATAATATATTTTTCAATAAAATTTTTCTTAAACTCATTCCATGTACTCTCTTCTGCAATTCCGAAATAATTTCCCGGTGTCTTGATAAAATCATTTAATATCAAATATGTAGAACAATTATTATCGTTTAAGGATTTTATTCCTAAATCACCATAGTCAGAATTCTCAAGTGAAACAGGTATTATGGGGATAAAATACGATTGACCGGTTTCAAAATCATTTATACAATTTTGTCCTGTTCTCCAAGTTTCAAGATAGGATATTGAAATAAAATCTCCAGTTTTAAATCTTTTTTTGCCCTTGATTACTTCCTCAATTTCTCCGGTTAAAACTGTCTGAGCAATAGGAACTACATCTTGAAAAATTTTATTCGATTTATTATTTAATTTGACTTTTAAAAAATAGGGTACTTTTATAAGTTCGATAAAATTCTGGGAATACCTTTTTGCAATATTGTTTTCTAACATACCTATAGTCATTCCGAATCTGGGTGAAGTAACATCAATTTTCTTTTCTTTAATACATTTATCCCATTCGTTGTGTCTATCAATTATATATTTTTTATATCCAATTGGATCATCAGCAATAGCAAAATACATTTTCCTCATTGCGTCCTCTAATTCTGCATCGCTTAAGATAAGCT
>DAOLIQ010000171.1:0-2282 GCA_035328465.1 Ignavibacteriaceae bacterium
CAATGAGATTGTAATTTGTATTTGAGGAAAAGTGATCAATCATTTCCTGAAGTGTATAAGCGTTACTCCAACTGCTGCCAGAATGATTTCCAGCGCCGTGAGGAGTTACATATTTGGCAACATTGGGGGGTATTCTGTTGTTATCTCCCAAAGAATTGGAGTTTGTGTTAATTGAGCTTGCGGCAATAAATATAGCAATCATTGCAATAAACAGAAACGAACGAATGAGCAGGTCTTTCATAAGATCCTCTTTAAAATATTATTGAAAGAATGTTAAATAAATCATTTACTTCTCGTAATAAAATCTCTAAAAGCATATTACAAATAGAAAAGGATAAAATCAATAACCTGAATATGTGAAAATAAAAAGATGACATTCCGAAAAGCGGAATGTCATCTTTGTAAGAGATAGGAAAGTTTATTTCACGAGCATTAGCTTCTTAGTTTGATTGTAAGTCTTATTACCATCAACCGAAGATGCTTCGATGCGGTAGAAATATATTCCGCTTGATAAAACCTGTGCTGAAAATTCCATTTCATATTTACCAGCCTTTTGCACACCGTTTGAAAGGGCTGCAACTTCATTACCGATGATATCAAAAACGGTTAGTTGTACAAAACTTTCTGAAGGCAGATAATAACTGATAACTGTAGATGGATTAAACGGATTAGGATATGCATTGAATAAAACATAGTCATTAGGAACGGGAAGGATTTCGTTAACATCTGTAAACGGGACATAAGTATAAATTACTTTGAAAAAATTTAACCAATCGACACCTGTCCAAATTTGTGAAACAACTTCAACCAGGAGATTGTTGGCATCATAAGAATAGGTATCAAAACCATCATTTTCCCAACCGGTTCCTGCGTCCCAACTTTCACTAAGTCCGGTCATAATCTGATTGTTGGAGTTGTAGGTGAAAGTGCCCCGGCTCAGGTTTACCCAATCAGAACCAACCATATCCCAGTTCTGAGAAATATTTTCAGTGTTATTATTATTTGAATCAAAAGTTGAAACACTACGGTAAGAATTTGTCCAGCCCGTAGCAGGTATCCAAATTTGATTTAAATATTCAGTCTGATTACCATTAGAATCATAAGTGTAAAGATTCTGAGAGGAATTGTCCCATGCTGCACCTGACCAGAGATAGGATACTTGAGAGATTATATCATCATTGGAATTATAAGCGGTAATTGTTTTAGATTCATTGACCCACGCGCCGCCGGACCAATTCTCGTATAAACTTTCGATTACCAGATCACCCGAATTGTATGTGTTTGTAGTTCGATAATTGTTTTCCCATACACCACCCATCCAAAGTTGATACGTATATGTTTGGACTAAATCATTTGAATTATAAGTGTACTGCTCTCTGCTCTGGTTTTCCCATGCACCGCCCATCCAATCCTGATTAATTGTCTCGGTATTTTGATCGGAGCCGTTATAAGAATAAAGTGATTGAGAATTATTCTCCCAGGCAGAACCGGACCAGGATTGACTAACGCTTAAAGTAAGCAGCCCGCCGCCTGAGTATGAGAATACCGTCCTCGAGTTATTTTCCCACGCTGTACCTGACCAACTTTCTATAAGAAATTCAGAATAATCAAACGAAGCAGTGTAGGTAAAAGTATATCTGAAATAATTTTCCCACGCAGCGCCGGTCCATAATTGATAAGTGAAACTGCTGAAGATGTAACCGTCCAGAGTTTTACCGACAGTATGATTGGCTAAAACGCCTTGCTCATTTTTCTCCAATAAAATATCCATAAGCTTTTCAGGAGTTAAGTCCTTAAGCTGATCAGGAGAAAGTGTTATTGCAGATTTGATATTATTCGATTGAGCATTGACAGGCAGGAAGAGAAAAGTAAACATAAGAAATAAGAACAGAACGTGGAATAAAGCTTTCATTGCGTGCTCCTTAAAATTGTTGTTAATGTAACTTAACGATTCTTATACTAAAAGTCCAATTTTCAGAGAGTTTATTTTCCTTAGGGCGTTGCTTTGGTTCTGGCAGCAAAAAAAGCAATTGTAAAATAAAATTACCTTGTAAAAAAAAATCCCGCCGGAGCGGGATTAGAATTATTTAGTGTAATAGAAAAAATAATATATCTATTTCACCATCAACATCTTTTTAGTTTCTGTATAGCTGCCTGCGGTAAGTGTGTAATAGTAAACACCGCTGTTCAAGGACGCACCATCAAATTCAACCTGGTGAGTTCCTGCGCTTCTTCTTTCATTAATAATTTGCGCAACTTCTCTTCCGAGTACATCATAAATT
>DAOLIQ010000172.1:0-2282 GCA_035328465.1 Ignavibacteriaceae bacterium
TGGGCTGTTGGTGAGATTTATATGAATGACTCTTTGGGTAACCCTGACTCCAAAAGATATAATTCCGCAATTTGGAACGGTAATGAATGGGATATAAAAAGAATTCCCTACAATTATCAAGGAACCGATTTTATTAATCCAATACAATCGATTTTTACGTTTGGCTCTAACGATATTTGGTTTTGTGGAAATGGAGTAATTCACTGGGATGGGAGTAATTATGTGCCAATATCAATTCCCACAAATGTTTGGGGTCCATATCAGATGAACAAACTCTGGGGCAGCAGCAACAATGATTTGTATATCGTTGGAAATGGCGGCAACATAGCGCATTACGAAAATGGAGTATGGACAAAGATAGAAAGCGGAACAGATTTGGACTTAACAGATATTTATGGAGACAGCGAAGGTAACCTTTATGCTGCAGGAGTAAACATAGCAGAAGTAAAGGGAGTAGTTGTTAAAGGAGACCAAAGCGGTAATTGGAGTGTTATGATTGAAGGAGATATAATAGATGAGAGTGAGCTGTTCGATAAACTCTTTGGCTCATTTGGTGCACTTTGGATTGATGAGAATAATATAATTTATACGGGCGGCAATCTGATGTATCAGTACAAAGACGGTGGATGGGATTATGTAAGAAGTTTGCCTGAAAATTTTATTAACGGTAATCCTGAAACTTACTATCGCGGATACATTTACGAAATAGATGGAAATGCAGCGAATGACTGGATAATAGCTGGAGACAGAAACACTCTTAAACATTTTAGCGGAGCTGACTGGTTGCAAATAGGCGAGCCTTATGATGCCTCAAGCGGTATGTTTTGGAGGGGACTTGATATGAAAGGTAGTACGGTTGTTGTCGTAGGTGATAAGGGAATTAAAGCAAGAATAATGCTATTAAAAAGATAAATGTAAAAATTTTTAATTCTAAATAACAATGTTGTAATAATTAAAGTTGGAGGTCATAATGAAAAAATTTCTAGAGCGAAGTTTAGAATTTGTAATAATCGTTCTCGTGTTTAATTCCTTTATGGAAATTAGAGCACAGTGCCCTTCTATTGATGATATCTTAAATAAGGGATGGTCATATGATGAGCACAATCCTCACGATCCGATGTCTGTTAATAATGGAGATGAGATAGGAATTATTAATGGAGAGACATTTTTGGTTAAAGTTGATGATTATCCACCAATCCGTTCATTTCCTATTGTCCCTTATTCGGGTTGTTCTAGTAATACAGTGTGGTACGTTTCTTTTGATTCTGAAACTGGAAGACCAGGACCAATTCCGTACATCGTTAGGGATCCGGCACTTCCTCAAGGAGAGCAATGGATTGAAAAAAAACATAATCTTTGGACTATTGATAATTATGGAAACGGATATCACGTTCAAGTTTACCCGACTGGTATTGCTGCGCATCATGATTTCTTGATAAACTTTGATGGTACTCATCACGCATTATCACAGGGGAATTGGGAAGATCATGTTACGGAACCAGAATCTTATTCTACTGATTTTTACGTTACGATTGAAGGACCAGAAGCAATTAAGGTGGGTTCTTCCGCCACATACATAGCGAACATCTTTGGTGGAAGTGGAGTTTATAGCATTCTTTGGGAGTGGCATGTAGGATCTGGTTCTGGGCATTCTGCATACTCTGACCCTAGCTATTGGTTTATCATATATGGTGGGAATTATTATTTCTACGGGGATGAGTATAAATTAGATATAGATATGGAAAGCGCTGAAGTTATTACTCTTTCGGTCAAAATTTACGATGCTTCATTGTCTGATCCCGCAACTGACGAAATAATTATTCGTCCGGGAACGAATATCACTTTCTCTAATAAGATAGAGAGCATTGAAAATTATGGAAAATTGATTCTGGATGAAGACAAAGAAAATCCTATAATTTCAGGTGAGATGCGTGCATTAGCTTTTGATGATGAATCACAGCGTGTAATTAGAACCAATGAATTACCTTTCATTGTTGATTTTCAGACCACGGGGAAAACTGAAAAATCATCAAATTGGATTCTTGAAAATCCTGTACCTAATCTTAATTATTCTTTTTATGTAAATGCTTCCACACCAGCAGAACTAAAATCAAACTTCACTTCAACAGACCCAGCCACCATCCGAAATCTATTAGAAGGCGTAGCAATCAGCGGCGGTCACGTTCAGTTGAATGATCCCTGGTATTACTTCAAAGATCAAAATGATAACTGGTTTCAATGGGATTGGCAGAGCAACCAGTATAAATCCTACACCTCACCGT
>DAOLIQ010000173.1:0-2266 GCA_035328465.1 Ignavibacteriaceae bacterium
AATATATTCCGCTGGAAAGTTCGCTTGCATTAAAATCAATTTGATAATTGCCCGGTTCTTTTTGTTCGTTGATTAGAACTTCAACTTCGTTACCAAGTACATCATAAATCTTTAAAGTAACAAAAGTATTTTCTGGAATTGAATAGCTGATGCTTGTGCTTGGGTTGAAGGGGTTGGGGTAGTTTTGAGATAATGAATAGTCAACCGGACTTGAAACAACTGCTTCAACTTCGTAAGAATATTCGAATGAGCCATCGAAGTCAATTTGTTTTAATCTATAAACATAACTGCCTGCATTCATCTTTGTATCAATGAATTGATAAGTCATCGGATTAGTTGTACTGCCGGCGCCGGGAACAAATTTAACAACAGACCACTCACTTCTTTTATCGCTTTCAACAGTTGCACGTTCAACTTCGAATCCTCTGTTATTTAATTCGGTTGCTGTTTGCCAGTTAAGATATACATTATCTCCTTTAACATTTGCGGTAAATGAAGATAACTCTACAGGTACGGGATCAACAACACCAAGAGTTACAGTTCTTCTATGAACAGGTGTACCGTTCGGCCCCTGCCCTTGAATATTAATTGTGTAAGTACCATTGGTAACTGTTCCTGAAGTGTATATTCTCATCGGTACGGAGCCGGGATAAGTTGATAATGTATTACCACTTGGAAAATCGAGTATAAGTGAACCGCTTGCAGGGATGGGTGTAATTGTTGCTGTGAAAGAAGCAGTCTCTGTATAAAGTTTAACATCGGGAACATCTATACTATAAAAAACAGTGTCGTTAATATTATCAATGTTCTGTGTTGACGGAGTTGAGAGCATCGCAAAATCAGGAAAGTAGCCAGTGTAACTTCCAAAACTGTTATTTCGGAAATCAGTCCAAACAGCCATTGCGCCTAATTCGTTGGAAACAATTGCATTATAATCACCCATATAATTAGCAACGTTGTTCGTACAAATTCCGGTAGCACAAATCTTAGCTTTTTTGTTTGAGATTTTTTGATTTGTTGCCCAGGTAACGCCGCCGTCATCAGAGTATGAACCATAGATGAATGAACTGTCGCTTGTGGGGGTATCTCTTGTATCCATCCACTGTGCATAAAGTCTGCCTGTAGTTTTATCACACCAAATTGCGGGATGCCATTGATGATTTAAAGTTGTATTAGGATCATCATTTACCACCACCGCACTTGACCAAGTTGTTCCCTGATCATCAGAAAATCTGCAAAAGATATCAGGCTTATTACCATTGCCGGCAGGAGTGTTGGAAGCGTAAACAAGATACAATCTACCCCTGTGTGGACCATAGCTATTATCGGCAGCAATAAATGGATAAGGTCTTGTTCTCATAAATCGAACTGTGTTTCTTCCGCCCACATCTGTACCGACATAATTTGAAAAATTATTCGTTGATTTAAGAGTAAAGTTCAATCCGCCATCAGTCGAAAGATATAATTTATAAGTTGATGCAAAACTGCTTCCGGTGTTGGTAATAAAGTAAACACATCCGCCCGGAATATCGCCGGCAAGTACATTTGGTCCAACGCATGGCATTGCACCGGGCAGGGTTGACCCAGTTGCTGTAAAAGTAGTTGTGAAAGTTGCACCATTGTCAGTGCTTCTTGCAAAACCATGCCCGGAGAAAGCACTGTTAGTCATAGTAACGTAAACATAATTAGCAAAAGGTCCGCTGGTTTGATCAGCAGCAATCCAGCACTTATCCCCGCCAAGTATAGCCGTAACTGCAGAAGTCCATGTTGCACCATTATCAGTAGATCTTATTAGTTTGGTTCCTGTTATTCCACCGTACATATTGATGTAATAAAGATTACCTAAACTATCATAAGCTGTAACAGGGTCACCTGCGACAGAAGTTCCGAAGGATGGAGCAGAGAAAATCCACTCGTGTCCATCCGAAGTTCGATGAGCATTATTGATATTAAAAGCATTAAAATATTGAAGTGGATTATTAGGATTCTCGCTCATGTGCGGTTCAGCGAAATCAGTTCCCAAATTGAAATTATCATACCCATCAATTGTAATTGGGGCATCTGATTCAGGAGGGAGAGGTTGGATACCTTCGTACATATCCGGAGTTAATCTATCAATGCGCGTTTCATCAATGAACTGTGCATTTGTAATTGAAGAGACAAGAAACAGAACAACAGCCAACGGGAAAAAGAAATTGTAGAATTTGATGATCATAACATACCTCGATTAATTAGTGATTTATTTTAATTTAATAATAATATAATT
>DAOLIQ010000174.1:0-2210 GCA_035328465.1 Ignavibacteriaceae bacterium
GAAAATGACCGGCTTTTTTTTTTATTTCTAAGCACGAAAAAAAATAATAATTACTTGCATCAATAATAAAAAATGATTATTGTCACTAAGCAAAATTTTTAATAATTGCTTAAACTATTTGCTTTTTTCTCATTCATAATTTTTCGAGAGGATTTTCGAATGAAGAAATTGATTCTTGCGTTCACATTGCTTTCTATTTCAAACAGCATCTCTCAAGTGACATTTCAGGATGTTGCTGTCAGCTTGGGTATCACGCATCCATTCCAGGGTGCTGATGGAGGTATAAGCTTCTGCGATTTTAATAAAGATGGGAACGATGACATATCTTTTAATGCAAGTAATGGTGGTCCAGTTTTTCTCTTTAGAAATGACTTATCGAATTTCACGAATGTTCAACCATCTTCTGGTATCTCCGATACTCTTCGTTCAACATTAACGATTTGGGTTGATTATGATAATGACGGCGATCGAGATTTATTTGTTGGCAGATACTTCGCTTACAACTTGCTTTACCGTAATAATGGAAACTTTAATTTTACAAATGTAACCGCAGCAGCCGGTTTATCACTTGACTCAATGACAACTTCCGCAGCGTGTTGGGGAGATTATGATAATGACGGTTGGCTTGATCTTTATGTAACTAATTATAGCGAGTATCAGCCAAATTATCTTTACAAAAATAATGGTGATGGAACTTTTGCTGACGTCTCTATTCAAGCTAATGTTCAGGATACCATTAATGGAACATCATTTTTCAAAACACCTCTTGCAGTTGCATTCCTTGACTTCAATAACGATGGATATTGTGATATTTTTACTGCTAATGATCATCAAACGGGCAACTCGCTATTCAAAAATCTTGGAGACGGAACTTTTGAAGACATTAGTGAATCATCAGGCACTGGAACTAAAGGCTCATTCATGGGGGTGGCAGTTGGCGATTATGATAACAACGGATTTTTAGACATCTATGTTTCAAATGATCCAACTGGTAATCACCTTTTAAAAAATAATGGTGATGAAACTTTTACGGATGTTACTTCTCAGCTTGGTGTTGCTGTAAATCAAGTTTGCTGGGGTACAAACTTTTTTGATTATGATAATGACGGTGACATGGATTTATATGTTTCTGTATCTGTTGGCAGCCCCAACTACAATAATGTTTTATTTGAAAATCAAGGCAATGGATCTTTCAATCAAGTAACCGGAATTGGCTTTGATGAAAATTATGAAAGCTACGGTAATGCAATTGGTGATTTTGATAACAATGGCTACTGTGATGTAGCTGTTTTCAATACGAATGGTAATATGAATTTATATAAAAGCAGTGGTGGAAATAATAATTGGGTGAAAATTATTTTGAATGGATTAACAAGTAATATTGATGGAGTTGGCAGCCGCATAGAATACTACATCGCTGGCCAAAAACATATTCGATATAATCATTGTGGAATAAGCTTTGCATCTCAATCAAGTTCATCACAAATTTTAGGGATTGGAAACACTTCCTCAATTGATTCCATTTTTATTTATTGGACAAGTAGTTTAGTTGATAAATTTTATAATGTTGCTTCCAATCAAACGCTTCAAATTGTTGAAGGTGAAACAATCTTGCCGGTTGAATTAACTTCATTTGCGGCAAAAGCAAATAATAATGAAGTTGTATTGAATTGGTCAACATCAACCGAAACAAACAACCAGGGCTTTGACATCGAAAGAAAGAGCAATAGACAATTTGAAAAAGTTGGATACGTAGCCGGTTTCGGTACAACAACAGAAGTAAAAGCATACACATTTACTGATAAAACAGTTGGAAGCGGAAACTATACTTACAGACTGAAACAAGTTGACTTCAATGGTACATTTGAATACAGCCCAGAAGTTGAAGTAGAAGTAAGTGCGGCAAAAGTATATCAGTTATCACAAAATTATCCGAATCCATTTAATCCAAATACAACCATCACTTTTGATTTAGCTGATGAATCGCAGGTAAGTTTAATAGTATTTGATGAACTGGGGCAGGAAGTATCTCAGTTGATTCGCGAAGAATTAGAAGCAGGAATACATTCAATAAATTTTGATGCAAGCAGCTTAAACAGCGGAGTATATTTTTATAAGCTAAGAGTGCAAAGTCAATCTGGTACTTTTTTTGAAGCAGTGAAAAAAATGATATTTAACAAATAAGATTTTTAAAATTTTTATAAAAAATA
>DAOLIQ010000175.1:0-2178 GCA_035328465.1 Ignavibacteriaceae bacterium
CAACGGCAGTACCGAAAAGAAATATTCCGTTTTCCAGTACAAGAAATCCGCAAACATGAACGATAAGTTTTTTTCTGAATATGATTATATAAATCCCTATTGCTATAGCAGAGAATCCGCTGGCAAATGGAATAACCTCCAACTCAGTACTTTGAGCTATTATACTTGATGAAAGAAATATTATAATCATTGTAGCGATTACTAATAACAAAAAAACAATTTGCTGAATAGTCGGTTCGATAACTCTTTTGATATCGAGATCAAGAATTATTTTATTGATGTAACGGGGAATTAAAATCACTTTTACAATCAATAGTGTAACTGGTAGAATTATTCCGAAGATTGAAAAATTATCTATGAATGGAAGTATAACCAGAATTGATAATACCAATCCCTGAAATTGAAGAACCGCAACATACGATTTAACTCTTGGTGTTATCGAGATATAAAAAAGTGAAAGACAAAAAAGTATGCTTAAAAGGTTTTCCATATTAGTTATAATAATTTCATTTTTTCGACTATTTCAGAAAATTGCTGCGGTGATGGAAGATACTTCTTTAATTCTTTAGGTAGGGTTTTAGTTATTTTATAAGTTGATACTCCAATTGGTTGTGTGCTGTCTTTTAAGGCGTATTCAACGATGAGATGATCTTTTGCTTTGCAGTGTATTAACCCAATTGAATGATTTTCATTTTCTAATTTAACTTTGTCATTCAATACTGAAAGATAAAATTGCATTTTACCAATAAACTCAGGTTTAAATTCACCAACCTTTAAATCAATTGCTATAAGAGAGCGGAGCTTTCTATGAAATAGTAACAGATCGACAAAATATTCTTTCCTGCCAACTTTCAGTTTATGCTGATTTCCTATAAAAGTAAAATCGCCTCCCAGCTCAATTAAAAACTTCCTTACATTATTTAATAGAGCAAGTTCTAATTGATGTTCATTGTACTGTTCGTCAAGTTCCAAGAAATCAAAAGTATATTCATCTTTAACGGCAAGTTTAGCTTGATGTTTGTACTTTGCCGGAAGTGTTTTATCAAAATTAGTTTGGTTTAAACAATATTTTTGAAAGGATTGATTTTCAATTTGATGAATCAAAACATTTTTTGTCCAGCCAAATTTTCTCGTCATCCTGATATAAAATTCACGTTCGAGGTCATTTTGGCTTCGTTCCATTATAATAACGTTATGTGTCCAACCGATTTCTCGCACCATTGGTGCGAGTTTTTCTTTTTCAACATAAGTGGAATAGAAATTTCGAATGCGCCAAAGATTAGCTGAAGAAAAACCTCTGATTCCAGGAAATTCAATTTGAAGATCATTCGATAAATTTTCAACGATTGATTTTCCCCAGCCGGAAGATTTCTGTCTTTCTACAATCAGCTTGCCAATATCCCAATAAAGATTTATCAGCTCTTTATTAACAGCTTTTAATGCTGCGTATTGAGCTTTATAAATTCTTTCTTTGATTTCAACAAAGAATTTATTGTATTCAGATTTATCTAATTTATTCTTCATTTCGTAAAAGTATAAATCAATAAATTCAATATTCCGATGGCAGTGGCAAACAACAAGTACTGCGGAATGCTTTTCATTCTGTATCTCGATGTCATGGTTTCAACAACGGCAAGTGAAAAACTAAGTACGATAGCACCAACTACAAATATTAATATTCCAATCAAATAACTTTGCTGACTGAATGGATAGAAAAATGATATTTCAAGAACAGCATAAATAAAAAGTTTAATGTAACTTGAATATTGATAGAGAAATAAATCGATACCGGAATTATCAAGTATCATAACTTCGTGAATCATTGTGAGCTCAAGATGTGTGTTTGGATCATCAACAGGCATACGTGAGCATTCTGTTACTGCAAGCATAAAAACTGAAATTGAACATATCACTATAAAAACTTCATAATAAATATTATCAAGCTCAATTGAATGATAGATATCAAATAGTGAAGTGTATCCGCTTATGAATGAAATACTCCCGATTGTAAAAAAGAAAATAGGTTCGGCAAACAATGCAAAAGTTGCTTCACGAGCCGCACCCATTCCTTCGAAAGAACTTCCGATATCCATCGCAGCAAGTATCTGAAAAAATCTTGATAGTCCTAAAATGTAAGCGAATAAAATTATATCTCCGTTAAAACTTATTAGTGGTTTC
>DAOLIQ010000176.1:0-2169 GCA_035328465.1 Ignavibacteriaceae bacterium
TGTTACTGTTAGTGTAGCTCCGTTTTCAATTATCATATCATCATAAAGAGTCCAACTCCCACCAACAGTTTCGTTGTAGAGAAGTCTGCCGCCGTAAAGTACAACAGGGGCAACCTGGAATAAGTAGCCTTCACCGGCGGGGAAGGTGTAAGTAAGAGTAGTATCATCATAAAATGTTATATCAAAATTGTTCTCTGGTTCTATGTTTCTTAATCTTGTATTCTTATATCTGCCTTCGACACCGATAGGGCTTTGAATATTCATCTCAGCTACCCGGCTGCCATCTGTAATGAGATTTGTCATTAAAAAATAATTGTTTGAGGAATCTCTATTATTATTATTATTCAAATCAGTAGCAAAAAAATTTAAGGTTGAGTTGATTGGATTATTTGTAAGAATTAGATAAGGAATGTTAGAATAATTTTTATCTTCAACCTGCGGATCAGCTACATCTCTCAACATCAGATCATCTCCATCGTATGACAAATTCATCAATGTTGACCCAAGAGTTCCATTTAAGCGAGGGGCTATATAATCCCTTACTCGAATACCGATATCTCTCGGAGCGTATGGTTCTGAAAGTTCCATTAAACCTTTAACAGTACCATAAGAATAAAATGGTTCGAAAAATATACCCTTAGCTCCATAGGCTAAAGCCAACATAACACTAGCATTTAGCTCAAGTGGAGTCGGGAGTCTCCATTCAAGAAAATCATCTGGATTCTCCCACGTTTCTATGGTAATCCAAAAATCATTGTCAGTACCAATTGCTTCTGTCGCCTGAATTAATATATTTTGAAGTAATCTAAAACCATTTTCAGTAGAAACGTCATTCCAGAAAGGAGAATAATAAAAATGAAATGGTTTAGGTTTTACTGTTTCAACAAATGGGGGAATTACCCAGGCGTCATGTCTAAGCCCATTCCATTCAGGATATAAATGAGTAAATAATTGAGGTGCACCTTCAGCCCAAACATTATTAAGCGAGTCCAGTACGCTTTGTACAAATGCATGAGGTATAAGTGCATCTACCGTATGCGGCTCATCTACTCCCCAAAAGTATTTTAAGTTGTTTGAGTAAAACGATGGATTTTCTTCTTTGAATTTTTGCAAGTAATTAACAATATTCTGACGCGCTTGAATTTGTGAAGTTTGACCAGAAAGCCTGTGTAACCAGATATCTTTATCATATAGCTCAATAAAATCAATAAGCAGTTCGTAATTTGGATTAAGATATTTAACTGTAAACTCTACATCAATTAACTGTTTTGTTCCTGGATCACATAACCCCCCTTGTAATGTAGCTTTAAAAGCATTCTGACAATAATCACTATAGTCATACGCCAAAGTTTGATTTTCTGTTTCTCCAATTTCGCCAGCAGTTAAAACTTTAGTAGCTAATGTTTCATATTCAATAGTTGCAAAATTATCAGTAGTATATTTACTAATGACACTAATTTCGCAAACGGGATCATTAAATTGAGAAGGAAGGGGTGGAGTTTTTAACAGCATATTAAAATTTACTTCATAAGTCTGAACCTCATTATCCCATATAGTGGGATAGGCAGAACCTCTATATCTTGTTTCCTGATAGTAATTTGGTCCCTTTACTAGCAAGCCTTCTGAATGACCAAGTCCGCTTGACCAATATTCTTTTCCATTAAATGTAATCTTTGATCCAAAGTCATCATCGTGTTTTAATCCAAGTTCTCCTTGTGGAATTGATGATTGTGTTGCATCCCATTTTGAATAATATGCTCCAGAATAAAAGTAGATATAATCAAAATTTCTGATTGCATAATTTGGCGGATCAGGCTGTGTTCCATCAAGCAGTCTGTATGCTGAATAATTGTTCATCGCAATCACATTTGGAAAATCTCTTAATGCTTCCATATTAGTTGGCTTTGATCCCGGGTAAATTCCTTCGTAAAAAATATTGGAATCAGGCTCAGTTTGCCGGACATAAACCATAGCAGTATTTATTCCCAGAGATTTGGCTCGCCAAAGGCTGAATAAAGAAGAATCCTGCGGATGATAGGATGGTGGACCTGTGTGCCCCCAAGGTGTGCTTTGCATATATGCACCCACAATAAATTTTGGATTGCTGCTTGGTAGTTCTTGTGCAAGAATATCAAGAGATAGAACGACCAGAATTAAGAGAAACAAGAA
>DAOLIQ010000177.1:0-2095 GCA_035328465.1 Ignavibacteriaceae bacterium
AAAGCACGATCCAAAGAGCCGTAAAAGAAGCAATTAGTAAAGCCGGGATTCTTAAACCTGGCAGCCCGCATACTTTTAGACATTCTTTTGCTACACATTTGCTTGAAAATGGATCTGATATTAGAACTATCCAAGAGTTGTTAGGACATACTTCAGTAAAAACCACTATGATATATACCCATGTATTAAACAGAGGACTGGGTGTGAAGAGTCCGTTAGACTGAAAAACCAATGGAATGATATTATGCAGACCCTATTTTTAAATATTGCGAAATTGAAAAGAAAACAAAATAATTGGAATGATATCCTGCACCTGCACGCAGTATATCATTCCCAAATCAATAATTCAGTGCAGACTATGTATGAGTTATATTTTTGAAATAAATAGGAGTTAAAATGGCACTTCACGATGAAATCTCAAATCAGATATTGGAAAAATGTATCAATGCAATTCCTTCAAAAAATTTTACAACTTTGCGTGTAATAGATGAATTGATAAAATCATTTCCGAATGATACTGAAAGAATTAAATCACATTCTGAAAGAAACTGGCGTTCTGTAATTGGGAAAGCCATAAAAAGATTTTCTGTTGAAACTAATATTATTAAACAAATATCACCTGCAAGTGAAACTCCAGCAAGATGGGAGAAAATGCGTTGATTCGGTTTGACGATTTGACACGAGAAGAGAGGTATTATTCAGCTACAATATTACCTTACTTAATTGCATATAATAAATTTCAAGGCTTGACAGTTTTCGAAGAATATCTAAAATCAAGAAATCTTATTTCTACTTTATCGGTTATTAATAATAGCATTCAGATATTAACTGAAATCTATATTGAGAGAGATTTACCTTACTATAAGATTGAGATTCCTTCGTCATCGTTCGATAAAAAGATGAAAGTTCAATCCAAACCCGATTTACTCATATTAAGTGAACAATCATTATACATCTTTGAATGTAAAGCTTTTATGAACGAATCTGAATACAGTTTACATCAACAGATTTTAAAACAGAAATATATTTTTGATATTATTCTAAATACAACGCAACATTCATTTACTAATAAGTTGCATTTATTAATTCTACCATACGAATATGATATTCCAGATTGTTTAGTCATCACGTGGGAAAAATTGTATTCAATTCTTAGTAGTGTAATTCCAAAAGATGATTACTTTTTAATGAGATTAGAATCTGCTATCTCTAGAATAAAAATATAACCAGCCAATCAACCCGACTGCCTTTTCGCATTTGGCAGTTTTAATATTTTTGGCTTGGTTGTTCCGATAAAAATTTTTTGTTCTAAGTGTTCTATTAATTAAGTTTGTTGCCCCGCAAAGGCCGGACTGAATCTTTGGCTTTGTCGTTCTAGTCTGCATTGGTGTTATGGGCGGCGGGTTATCGGCAACGCCATCTTGCAATAAAAATAAATTTGAGTTTGCCTTTATCATATTATAAAAGAGGTAAAAAATAAATGATTTTCGTGCAAATTGAAATAAATAGAAATCCTGTCGATGTGTTTAAGTATATTGAGCAACTCGACAAACATGGGGAGTGGCAATCAGCGATTCTAAGTGCGAAAATGGAACCACCCGGAACAGTTCATGTGGGTACAAGAAATATTGAAATAAGACAGGTTCCTGGTGGACCTCGCAAAATTATTTCAGAGATTATCGAATATGATCCACCACGACGTATTTCAGCACAAGGGTTGAATGGTCCTATTCGAGCAAGAATTGGAATTACAGTTGAATCACTTAAGAACAATGCAAGTTCTCTTGTAACCCAAGAACTTGAACTAAAAGGTTATGGTATAGGAAAATTAATAGTTTTTTTTGCACGTAGATCAGCTAAAGAACAAATGTCAAAGAATCTATTTCGTTTAAAGGAAATTCTGGAGCGTACTGAAACATTATAGCGGGGTTGCTGTCCAACCAGACAATAGTAATGAACTCACTTTTGTAGTTAAGGAGTCAGAGTAAGCCCAAAGCGCTTTGTTTGTTTTTGTAAATATTTTATTTGTCATTCTTTGAGATGTTGTTCGTAGAGTTTTATGCGATGTTCAAAAATTCTCATAGTCCTTCTTCAC
>DAOLIQ010000178.1:0-2038 GCA_035328465.1 Ignavibacteriaceae bacterium
TAGCCTTCGCCGGCGGGGAAATCATAATCCACAGTAATTGTTCCTGTGAAAGTTGTGTCAAAACCAAACTGTGATTCAATATTCCTGAATCGGATATTGGTGTAGTTCAATGTGCTTTTGTCAATGCTTATGTTGACTGCACTGCTGGCATCTGTTAATTGGTTCGTTAGTAAAAAGTAATCATTATTTGTTTGGCTAGGACGATTAAACATTCCAGCGTGAAAATTTATTGGCTGGTCTTCTGTATTTGTACTTAGTGTGAGATAGTTAAGTGATTCTGATGCTTTTGTAGATTCGTGCACATTCCTGCGCAGCATAAGGAAACCATTCGTTTCGTCAGTTGCCGTATAATTCAAAGTCATCAAAGTTTTACCTAGTGTGCCGTTTAGTCTCTCTGCGAGATGCTGAACTTTATACCAAATATCACGAGGTGGGAAATCACCATTGAATGTTGGAAAATCCACTAATCCTTCCACGTGTGTTTCAGTAGGATCTCCATAGGTATAATAAGTTTCATAAAATATACCTTTGCAACCGTGAGCCAAAGCCAACATTGTCTCAGCGCCTAATTCAGAAATATTGGGCAGCATCCAATGATCATAGGTGTCATCATTTTGTTTAATACCGAAAGACTGTGCTGATAAGTAAAAATTATTATCAACTAAATATGCTTGTTGTAAATTATTATGAAACCAGTACAATGTAAAATCTCTTGGATCAGGAGTGCCGTTTACTTCAGTAAATGGAGCATACCAGAACATAAGCTTTTTAGGCTGGGCTAATTGATGAAAAACAGGAAAAGAAGGAACGCCATCCCTATTACCATCCCACTCCGGATACCAATGTGTAAGTAAATCAGCCTGTATGCCGTGCGTGTCAAGTATCTCCTGTACTCTTCTAAGTGGTTCGTATCCATCCAATGAATGCGGCTCATCCATTGTATAATAGTATTTCAGTCTATCATAGAAATCAGGTGCTTCCGGTGTGATGAATTCTTGATCGTAAGTAACTATACTATCAATTGCTCTATTGGGGAATTGTTTGAAATAAATGTTCCAAATCAATTGATCATAAACTTCAATGTAGTCAACAAACAATTCTTTATTCCCAAGCCACTGCACTCTGAATTCTATGGTTGAACCAATATTATATCCCGGAGGAGATTGGATTTCAAATGATCCGGGCATAGCATAGTGATTTTGATTGGGTGAATTTAAATCAAAGAACCCATCGTAGTCGTACCCTAAAGAAATATTGACATAATCAGTCCCCAACATATTAGTCGTGACTAATCTTGAAGCAAGAGTAGTTTCTATCCGATCCGAGTCTGTCATAACAACAAACAAACTACATACAGGCATATCAACATCAGGGGGTGAGTCTAGTTTCATTCTGAAAACAGCATTATATTCAATTCCTTCTGGATTCCAGCTTGTATTTGTAAACGTATATCGGGGATACTGCCAGTAATCAGGTCCTTTAATTAAAAACCTGCCAATATTATTCTGATCATTTCCACTCCTCCATCCACTTATATTTCCTTCGGGAAATTCCTCCGTATATTGCTCACCAAACGTCCCAATTTCATCTTCGTGCTTAATTTTTACAGTCCCCGTGAATAAAGGTTCACCCTCAGCTTCCCATTTCATATATTTTGCACTGGTAAAGTAACTTATCCAATCTACATTCTCAGATTCGGCATTCATTTCAGGTTCCGAGCTTCCTGTCCCTGAATCATTAGCAGCATATATGTAAGGGAACAAGGTCAACTGTCCTAAGTTTGATTCTTGCCCGGATAGAGGCTTTACTGATAATTGATAAACCGAGTTCAGCCCCAAATCAAGCAGCTGCTGATAGTTATTGTAAAGAGTGTAAACCGGATCAGGAGAGGATGCTATGAACGCACCTATCAGGAATTCTTCCGGTTGTGGTAATTGCTGTGCAATCGAGCCTTCGTAAAAAATTAATAATAACAGAACACTTAGAAACAAGAATTGTTTTACTCGTTTCACTTTGTACCTCCGATTGATTTTTAATT
>DAOLIQ010000179.1:0-2028 GCA_035328465.1 Ignavibacteriaceae bacterium
GTTCATTAAAAGATTCTTAATTTACTATCACTAAATTCAGATTGAACTTAAACAAAGAGGTAACAATGCTAAAAATGTTTTTCCTGCTGCTTATATCAATTCCATTATTTGCCCAAAATGATTTATTCTTTGAAGATTATTTTTTAGACGAAACAATGCGAATTGATTACTTTCACATTGGTGACGCAAAAAATGAAATGATAACGATGGACAAAATTTTCCGCTATGGAATTTGGGCTGGAAGCCTCACACACTTAATTGACGATTTGAACAATGGGAAATACTATTACAAAATTTATGATGCCGCTTCCAACAAGCTAATTTTCTCAAAAGGATATGACACCTTCTTCGGTGAATACAGATCATCTGATGATGGTGTGAATGGTAAAATGAAAAGTTTTTCTGAGAGTGCAATTATTCCATTTCCCAAATACAAAATCATATTTGCAATTGAAGAACGGAATGAACAAAATGAAATGAAAGAATTCTTTAGATCAGAGATTGATCCGCAGAATATTTTTATTATTCAAGATAAAGTTGAAGACAGTGGAATCGAGGTTTTTCAACCGGCATTCAGCGGCGACCCTCATTTCAAGGTTGATATTGTTATTCTTGCGGAAGGCTACACAATCGGTGAGCGGGAAAAATTTGAAAATGACTTGAATCGTTTTGTAAATTATTTTCTTGAACAGGAGCCGTATTCATCACAAAAAAGTGATTTCAATTTTTATGGGGTGTTTAAGCCTTCAGAAGAAAGCGGAACGGACTTACCCGGCGCAGATATTTTTGTCAATACTGTCTTGAGTACTACATTTTGGTCTCTTGGATCGGAAAGATATTTGATGACTGAAGACAATAAAACCATGCGCGATCTTGCGGCAAATGTTCCGTATGATGCAATTTATATTCAGGTCAATCATCCGAGATATGGCGGGGGTGGAATCTATAATCAGTTCTGTACATACAGCACGGACAATCAATTTGCAAAATATTTATTCACACACGAGTTCGGTCATTCATTCACCGGGCTTGCAGATGAATATTACACTTCTGATGTTGCTTACAATGATTTTTATAAACCGACTGTTGAGCCAATCGAACCAAATGTAACTGCCCTGCTCGATCCGCAAAATGTTAAGTGGAAAGAATATTTAAGTGAAGGGATAGAAATTCCGACTCCGTGGGAAAAAGAAGAGTTTGATAATTTTAGTTATGAGTGGTTAAAAGAAAGAAACAGATTAAACAGTTACATCGCTGAGTTAAAAAAGAATCGTGCACCTGAGGAGCAAATCAAAGCAGCGGAGGAAGAGTATGCTATGAAAGACAAACAACAATCTGAAAAAGTGGACAAATATTTGATGAGCAGTAAGTATTGGAATCAAGTTGGAGCATTCGAGGGGGCGGGTTATTTACCGAAAGGCTTATATCGTCCAATGCTCGATTGTATTATGTTTTCAAAAGGTGATAAACCATTTTGTAAAGTTTGCGAAGAAGCGATAAAAAATGTGATTGATCATTACATTTATTGACCAGGAAATTTACTGATTAGTCCTCTGCGAACTTTGATAGAAAAATTATTTCAGCAAAGTTCGCAGAAAAAATCTAATGGATTTACTTCAACAAAATTCCAAATGGATTCCGGCTTAAATGAATATCTCATTTAAGCAGCAACATTTTACGAGTTTGAACGAACTCACCGGCTTTTAGTTCGTAGAAATACACCCCGCTTGGCAATGTAGAATTTATAATGTATAATTTAGAATGAACTCCTGCATCTTGAAATTCATTCACCAATGTTTCTATTTCTTCTCCAAGCGAATTAAATATTTTGAGAGTTACAAATTGTCTGCTGCTAATTACATATTTAATATTAGTGGAAGGATTAAATGGATTAGGATAATTCTGCTCAAGTGAAAATTCTAACGGTGCAGTAATTTCAACTTCAATTGTGTTTGAATATTCGAAGCTGCCGTCAAAATCAATTTGTTTTAATCGGTATTGATATTTTCCTGAAGAAAGATTTTCATC
>DAOLIQ010000180.1:0-1801 GCA_035328465.1 Ignavibacteriaceae bacterium
TTTGAACATCCTCCACAGATTTAATATAGCCGAGTCCGCGCACCATAAATTCCATTTCACCCATTTCAATAACTTCACCGCCAACATCGTTATTGGATTTTTTAATTGCCATATCAACCATAGAAAGTGGAATGTTATATGCAAGTAATTTTGCAGGATCAATTGTTACTTGATACTGCTTAACATATCCTCCAATGCTCGCAACTTCTGAAACGCCATCTACAGATGACAGAGCATATTTTAGATACCAATCCTGAATCGAGCGAAGTTCCTGCAGCGATTTTGTATCTGAAGTAAGTTTATATTCGTAAACCCAGCCAACACCCGTTGCATCCGGTCCTAATGTAGGAACAATATTTTGGGGAAGCCGCTGCTGTGCATAGTTCAAATATTCAAGCACTCTGCTTCTTGCCCAATAAATATCTGTTCCGTCTTCGAATATTACATAAACAAGTGAATAGCCGAAGAAGGAATATCCGCGCACTACTTTAGAACCCGGCACCGAAACCATTGCCGTTGTTAATGGGTACGTAACCTGGTCTTCAACTATTCTTGGCGACTGCCCCGGATATTGCGTATAAATAATAACCTGAACATCACTTAAATCCGGAATCGCATCAACCGGCGTACTTAGCATTGAGTAAATTCCGACACCAATTAAAAATAAAGTTGCAAGGATAACCATGAATTTATTTCTAATGGAAAACTCTATTATTTTTTCTAACATTTTTTCTCCAATGTTTTTCTACTTTATTTATTTTTTTTAAGTTTAACATAGAATTAACGCATCCTAATTCGCCGCGACGAACCTCTCTTGAAAAGAAGAGTGACTTTTTAATCTCCCCTTCTCTTTCTAAGAGAAGGGGGCGGGGGATGAGTTCAATAACAATCAACCATCAAGATGTTTTTTTACCTCATCTAATGATTTTGATAGATCGTTAACTATTTCATCATTCTTAAATCTTATAACTTTTATTCCTAGGTGATTTATAACTTCTTTTCTGATACTATCTTCTCTTAGTTTGTATTGATGTATTTTTCCATCAAGCTCAACAACAATCTTTGCTTCGTGGCAATAAAAATCGGCAACAAAAAAAGCTTCTTTACCAGTTATATCATGAAAAATTGGGTATTGCCGATAAAACTTTTTACCACAAAATTTCCTATTACGAACAGCTTGCCAAAAAATTTTTTCTGCTTCTGTTTGATTCTTTCTAAGTTCTCTACAGACTGTCTTTGCAATTTGAACTAATTTAACTTTATTATTTAAGCTCATAATTATTTCCTTTAACCTTATTTATTAACTCACCCTAAATCCCTCTCTTAAAAAGAGAGGGACTTCCGGAGAATAAGTTCAAAAAAGAACCTTTACGATTAACTTATTTTTTAGATTTGAAACCATGTTTTTCAAGATCAACTTTAGCTTCGTCAATTGTTACTTCTTTTAATTTCATTCCGCAGATCGGGCATTTGCCGGGTTTATCTGATATAACATTCCAATCCATTTGATCCTGGTAAACTTTTCCATCTTTATTTCTATCAATTGATTTTAAATCAATCGTACCTTTTCTAATTAGCGAAGAAGTTTCATCTTGCTCTGAATGTGAATCTTCATCTTTCATCTGATTGTGATCAATCTTATCTTCATTCTTTTTCCCATCTTCCATCTTCCCTTTTCCATCTTCCATATTTTTTCCATCCATCGGTTTGCTCATATCCATTCCTTCGTGACCTCTCATTTGCTGTATCGCTGCTTTAAGATTGCTTTCCGAATCAATCAGGAACTGAGAAGAGATAACAA
>DAOLIQ010000181.1:0-1765 GCA_035328465.1 Ignavibacteriaceae bacterium
ATTGGAATATCTTGATCTACTTGAAATTGATGATTTAAAACAAATTGAGGTGGGTTAAAATCCCATAGTTGATGTTTTTCTGTTTTGCCAGTGCTATTATAGTCATAAATAAAAGGCAGTTCATTTGTACGTATAGTATGCCAATCAGAGCTATAGTTCATTGGCTTTGGAATACCTGATTGAATAGGATTATTTTTATCATCATCTAATATCAACTCTCCGTAACTAGTTGTGTTTGCTATTTCATTTATGAAAGCTATTTCTACTGGCGCTGGTGTGATAGTTTTATAAAGCATAATCTCTAACTGTGAGTAGTGATCAAATACCGTGCATCTTAATTCAATCTGATTAGTTTGTATTGTTCGAGAACATTTATATTCGTAATCATAAAAGTAATATTTATCATTTTCATTTGTATAAAATGTAAAGTAATTAACTGCATGTTCATCTTTTTTTATGAAAATCCAATCCCCCCAAACCCCGTTGACTAAACTTCGAAAGTCCCAAGTGAATCTGTAGTCTCCACCCCCACCATAAATATTTGCAATAAATTCTTCTGTTTGCCCGCTAACTAATTCAGATGGACCTACAAGCATTCCGTGAAAACTAAAACCTGTTTGAGTTGGCAAAATAATAAAATCATTCCACTCCCATTCTGGATATACATTTGGATCCCAGGACAAATCATATTCAGTAGTATTAAAGTTCATTACAAAATCCATTGTAGGTGGTTTTACCCAAACCGAATATCCCGTTCCATCCAATCGAAAAATATTAACACTGTGCCAAAGATCATGAGTTACATCATACGGTATTGGTGTATTTTGAGCGTCAACATCAAACGACATGTAGTGAATTGGATCAGGACTACAAGCATCATAAATTTTGGGAAAAGATCTTATAGGTGGATAATTATCTACTTTTACGAGGAATTGCTCTGTATCATATATACCAAACTCATCCTCATTTTGGAAACTTCCGGGATGATGAGGATCTCCTGCATTAGCACTCCAACCGTGATTAAGTAAATCATTATATCCTGGGCATTGGGCATTCGTAGCTGAAAATGGGAATAGAACTATAAAAGAATGGACGAAGAATAAGAAATTAAATACAATTTTCATTTTAGAACCCCTTCAGTTAATTTTTAAATAGGTTATTAATTAATTATAGGCATTTATCCCGTTTATCTTTTTAATATTATTATTTCTGCTTTAATTCCTTCATCTCCTACTGCCACTGCTAGATTATCTTTAATTCCAACGCTTCTCCAAAATATGCTTCTGTATGGGTTGTATGGAATACCGATTTCAAACCAGTTCACTCCATTAAAATGTCTTAGTGTATTTCTATCACCGCATATCAATATGTCATTTGATCTGTTACCCCGGATTGAGTATAGATAACCTATGTAGTAAGGATCGCTTCCAATGTAATTTTCTGGTAGAGAACGGACATAATCCCACTCCTTATTTTTGTAATAATAGAGAAAATCTGCGCCTGCATATAACGTACCCAATTCATCTACCCACAAGGTTCCCAGTCTGCCAAACAATTTTTCAAATAATTCAGTGTCATCTATAATTTCACCTACTATCATTACACACCAGAGACCACTCTGATTACTTTTTAATACTACCCCCTTCACCAATGATACATCTAAACCAGCAGCATAAATGTTTCCTTCATCATCTCCATAGATATCGATAAGATCCAAATCTGTTCCGCTCTCTATCTTCTGCCAGCCGCCGCTTGGTCCGGAGTA
>DAOLIQ010000182.1:0-1751 GCA_035328465.1 Ignavibacteriaceae bacterium
CTCTTGCACCAACAGGTTATACTTTATTTCAAAACTACCCCAACCCCTTTAATCCCAAAACCACAATTGAATATGAAATTTCAGAAAAATCAAATGTGACAATAAAGATATACGACATACTTGGCAGAGAAGTAAAAACACTTGTAGATAACGAAGAAAAAGTAAGATGGAAATACAAAATAGAGTTTGACGCAACAAACATTGCCAGCGGAGTTTACTTTTACAGAATGCAGGTTAACCCCGTAAGCGGTGCAGGAAGTTTTACTCAGACAAAAAAGATGGTAGTGCTGAAATGAAAATCAGAAACGTAATTTTATTCTTTTCTTTAATTATTTCCGAACTGTGTTTTAATCAATCGATAACATTTGATAAAGTATTTGAAAAGATCAGAATAGATCAGACATTGGAAATTCCTGATGGTGGTTATATCGTTGCTGGATTGGGGAATTCAGAAGATTTAATTGTGATGAAATTGGACCCTGAAGGTTACATTATTTGGCAAATGGATTTCCCTCGTATCGGTGGTTTAATTGATAAATCTATTTTCCTACTTAAGCAATCAAATTCTTTTTTGATTACCACCGACGAGGAGTATTCTAATGGTGCGAGAGATGCTAAACTTATTAAAATGGATTACGATGGAAATATTATCTTCGAAAAAATATATGAAACCCCGAATGATAATGGATATACATTTCAAACAGTTGAGGCTGATAGCGGTAATTTCCTGATGTTATCTACATATCAACTCTACAAAATCAATTCGGCTGGTGAGCTATTGTGGGTAAAAGATTTCAATCCCCCTATTTTCATTCACCCGCTTTCTTATTACACAAAGAATTTAATATCTAAAATTTCTGATGGGTTATTTGTGATTGCCGGAGTCAATCAATTATTAGCAATCGATCTTAATGGTTCCGAATTATGGCGACTAATCTTCCCTTCCTCTTTTATAAAAAATATGATTAAAAGTTTGGATAACAATATTCTTATTTTTTATGGAAACACACTTAAAAAAATTAATCCTTCGGGTGAAATTATTTATGATCAAGTTTTCAAAAACAATGTTTTTACCTTGTACCCTTACAGAAAGGATAACCAACTTTTAATTGTTTTGGATCCTGCAGTTGCAACTGAAAAATTCAGTTTAATTACATTAGAAGCCGATACTATGATTGTATCTGAAAAAGAACTTCCGATAGAAGCAACTTACCTGATTGAGACAGATGATGATGGTTTTCTTTTTAGCGGAGCTAAAAATGGCATGACCCGGCTTTTAAAAACTGAGGCAAATCTTTTTCACAAATCTGTAACTATGAAAAAACTTGATTCACCCTTAGATTGGGTGCATGAATTTGATGAACCCCCAAATACATTTTTCGGATTTCAGAAATATTATATTTCTTGGGATTGCTCTGAAGTTAATAATATCAACCTTGATTACTCAACTGATGGGGGAATTAATTGGATAGAAATTGTCTCTAATCTTTCATGCGATTCTTCTTTTTATCCACCTATCGGATGGAATAGTGAAAATTATCCATTTTATGAATGGACAACCCCAGCAATTTTTAGTGATAAGTTCTATATAAAAGTCAGTGATAGTATTGATCCAACGGTTTACGATCGTACCGATCCGATAGGTTCAATTTTTGTTTATCAGCAGTACGATACAATATCCACTAATAATATTACTATGTGGATTGGTAATAATGGGATGGGGTCAAGCAATCCTGAAACCAGCGGAAGTG
>DAOLIQ010000183.1:0-1699 GCA_035328465.1 Ignavibacteriaceae bacterium
TTTATTTCAAAACTACCCCAACCCCTTTAATCCTAAAACCACAATTGAATATGAAGTTCCTGAAAAATCAAATGTGACAATAAAGATATACGACATACTTGGCAGAGAAATAAAAACACTTGTAGATAACGAAGAAAAAGTAAGATGGAAATACAAAGTAGAGTTTGACGCAACAAACATTGCCAGCGGAGTTTACTTTTACAGAATGCAGGTTAACCCCGTAAGCGGTGCAGGAAGTTTTACTCAGACAAAAAAGATGGTAGTGCTGAAATGAAAATCAGAAACGTAATTTTATTCTTTTCTTTAATTATTTCCGAACTGTGTTTTAATCAATCGATAACATTTGATAAAACATATCCGGCAAGTGAGAGCTACTTCGTCTTACCATTGTCGGATAATTCTTTCCTGACTTTTTCCTCGTTTGGGAACGGTAAATCTTCTGTTATAAAAGTTGACCATTTCGGCTGGATAGAATGGCAAAATGATTACGATGATTTAATCTTTGATCAGTACAGCAATGTGGCAATTGAATATGATAGCAGTTACTTTTTTGTAGCAGATTATACAACAACAGATTGGACTATTGCTTTAATGAGAATTGATAAAAGTGGAAACTTGATTTGGCAAAAAATAATTGGAAACGAGGCTCAACCATACGGAATGCCCTCCATATCAATAACCGATCAAGGAAATATTTTGATGGCATCTCTTGCTGAGTCGGGTTTGAACTATAATCCAATTTTGTTGACAGAATTAACAATCGATGGGGCGATAGTGGATATTAAAAGTGTTTATAATTATTTTGTTTTAAAATCTCCTCGACTTGTTAAATTAAACGATGGAGATTTTTTAATCGATAGAACAACAGAAAACGCAACAGAAATGGTAAAAATCAGTTCTGATGGTGAAATTCGCTGGTTGATATCTTTTGCCGGGCTTCTTAGTCCCCTGAGAAGAGCATCAATGAGTGATGGTTCTATCCTTGCTTCAGCAAATCGTTTACTTTATAAAATCGATTTATCCGGGGAAATTGTCTGGCAAAAAAATATTGATAGAACGGGCAACTCATTTGTTCAGGTTGACGATGGAAGTTATTTTGTACTACTTGATTACAATTCAGACTTTGATAAAGTAATTAAGGTTGATAAGGATGGAAACACATTTTGGGAAAAATCTATTAACGGTTATGGGAATTATTTTGCTCAATGTAATGATGGTGGGCTAATTCTGTGCGGAAGAACAGATTCTCCCCCGGGACTTCCCTGGGATTCTTATATTTCTGAAAATTTGAGATTGCTTAAGACGGATCAGGATTTGTTTTATAAAGCAATTAATTTATTTACTCCATCGGATAACAGTTTTGTTTATTCCAGCACCAATATAATAATTAGCTGGAACCATCAAGGAGTAGATTTAGTAAATATTTATTATTCTTTAAATAAGGGGGAAAAGTGGGAATCTCTTGCACAAAATTACCCTGCTGAGTATGATACCTTATCATGGCAAGTCCCGCTTTTTACCTCAGACTCATTATTAATTAACATAGTTGATGCTAACGATCCGAATATCTATGACCAAACTGATCCAAGTATTTCTGCAATTATCTATCAACCAACAGATTACATTTCTATTAACGAGATAAAGATGTGGATTGGTAATAATGGGATGGGGTCAAGCAATCCTGAAACCAGCGGAAGTG
>DAOLIQ010000184.1:0-1699 GCA_035328465.1 Ignavibacteriaceae bacterium
GTGCTGTAAACTCGCTGAACCAGCCTGTAATCACGGGACGCAGTTCACAATTTTTAGGAAATCTCAAAAAACAATTGCCTTCTCCAAGCTGACAGTATTTGTACCCTCCTCCAATTAGAAATGCGTCTTCGAGTTTGTTTTCTTTAATTGAAAAAGGAATAACATTTAAAGCATGGTAAGTATCAACAAGTAGAAAAATATTTTTTTCTTTGCAGCACTCAGCAAGAGAAGATAGATAGGGAAGAATAAATGCAGATTGAAAAAAGACAGCAGATACGATCACTGCAGAAGTTTTATCATCAATCTGATTAATTATTTTTTCAACAATGTTTGATTCAGGATTTGCACTGACTTTAACGATTTTGATTCCTTCTTCAGCAAAGCGGTCAAGCTGCCTGCGGATAGTATGAAATTCCCCATCGGTAGTTATTAATTTCGGTTTTTGTTTTAGCGGAAGGGCTGATAGAAATCTTATTAATAATTCATGCGTATTTGAAGCAAGTGTAATGAAACCAGAATTATCATTTAATATTTTTTGATAGCCATGTTTAACCACTTCTGCTTTAGCAAAAGCTTTTTCCCATTTATCATCAACAAACAAAGCAGCATCTTCCCAAGCTTGTTTATGTGCTTCAAACCCGCAGTCCGGCCAGGCTTGATGAGAATGTCCGGTAAATAAAAGCCTTTCGCTTACATTAAATTTTTTATAATGATCTGAAAGCTTATTAGGCGAATTTGAAATATCGTTAAGAGAAAATTTCATCTGCTGAAATCCTTTCTAATTGACCAAAGCATAGGAAAGAATTTAATTGATAAAGTTGTCATCAAATAATTTACACCATCCGAACCGCCTGTTCCATGTTTAGTGCCGATTGTTCTCTCAACCATTTTTACATGCCGATAACGCCATTCCATTATACCTTCATCGAGATCAAGAAGAAGTTCACAAAGCTGAGCGATGTTGTGATCAGTTTTATAAATATCTATCAGTATTGATTCGATTTTTTGGTCCGAATTTTTATTTGTAGAATTTTTTATTGCTTCTTCTGAAATAGGATAATCGTTATTCTTAAGAAATTTCAGAAACACCTGCCACAGTGAAAGATCGCGAAATCTCTTTTCAAGTTTTAATCTGGCAGGAGAGTTTTCCTCAAAGAGGTGCAAAATTTTTTCGTTCTTTTGACCGAGAGCAAATTCGAGTTCACGAAATTGGTAAGATTGAAAGCCGCTTGCTGATTCAAGCCTGTCCCGAAATGTTAAAAACTCAAGCGGAGTCATTGTTTCAAGTATATCTGTTTGATGAACAAGTACTTTAAGAATTGTCAAAATTCTTTTTAATGTATGAAGCGACCGAGGCAAGTCATTATCCGTCATTAAAAATTTAAGATGGTCAAGCTCGTGCAAAATTTGTTTAAACCACAATTCATAAGTTTGATGGATAATAATGAAAAGCATCTCATCGTGGTCTAATCCTTCCGACTTTAATTTTTGAATATTTAATAATTCATCCAACTGCAAATAACTTGAATAAGACAGCGGCATATTTTTCTCCAATTAATTTAGGTTTAATTTATTAATTGTTCAGCAGATCATTCTAATTATAAATTTTGAATTTAGTTCTAAATTAAGCTTTAATTGTTAAGCAAAAAATATTTTAACTTTTTAATAATTACTCTTGTTTGATATTTTATTTATATCT
>DAOLIQ010000185.1:0-1659 GCA_035328465.1 Ignavibacteriaceae bacterium
TTCCTGATGCAAGATCCGAATTATTCGGAACGGTCGGGAGACCGTTCCCTACAAAATCTACTTCGTAGAAACCTGCTTCTTGTGTTTGGTTCACTAATACACTTATCAGTTCTCCTTTGATATCATAAACGTAAAGCTTTACATATCCTCTTTCTTTTAATCTGTAACTTATCTTTGTTGATGGATTAAATGGATTAGGATAATTCTGATACAATTGATAATTGGATATTGTTTGTTGGTTGTCGGTGATTGATGTTAGGATGAATCCGACTTCTTCGCTTGGTTCGGATTCGTTACCTTGATTATCTACTGCTGTTAGTTTGTAGTAAATCTTGTCAAAGTAATCAGGTAGTATGTCAATTAAATTTGATACGGGAGTTGATAGAAAAAGATTTGTTGAATCAATTTGAAAATTTTTTAATGTATCTCTGTAAACATTGTAATGATTAAAATCAGCTTCTGTGTTTTTATTCCAGGTTATACCTACTGTTAAGCTGTCAAGTGTTGCGTTTAGGTTTACTGGAGTGCTAGGAGCTAAATCTATGTAATGATATTGTTCGCCATAGGGTCCGCCATAAAGACCGATGTCACTTCTCGATCCATCTTTGTCTATAATATTTGGATCGCCAGCATCTATCAAAGGCGAATACTTTTGAAGATGAAAATCTGAGGTGTCATTAACGAACATAGGGTCAACCGAGATATTTGTACTATCTTTTGGATAGTTTTGTGTTTTCCAGAAGTTATTGTACTTTACATTTGTTGTATCGCCATAAACACCATTTACGCTGCCAATTATGTTATTGTTATATATGTTTACAGGGGCTGTGTAAAAAACATTTTCAAATTTTGCTAAGAATTGGTTGTTTGTAAAGCTGCCCGGGAAAGAGTTTGATATTGCTCTATCAAAAACCAAATCATTTGTCGATTTTTGGACATCATTATTATTAAAAATCGTACTTGTGTTTTCAGATAAGAAATCATTAAAAAGGACTCTTCCATCCACATCAAGCGATGATTCAATTATGAAAATGTTCCCAGTAGACGCTACAACAGTATTTTCAAGTATATAAATACCCAGGTCAAAAAATGATATTAAATTTGAATCTAGTGATGCTAAATATTCTCTTTGCTCATCAAAAGTTATACATTCAAACCCACAATGAGAATGAAAAATTATATTATGATTAATTCCCCCTTCAGTTATTACCATTCCAACATCTGGGTAATCTATTCTATTAAAACTAATTATCCCATATTTAACAGTGTCCTGATAAAAATTCATATGGATTCCCACACCCCTGATCCAAGGTAAAAGTCTTGAGAATTTTATATCAAAGCCTTTAATTAAACAACTGTCTTTCATCTCAACAGCGTTAACATAAGTTGTTCTATCGGTCATATCAATCACACAGCTATCCATGCCCGCTCCAATAAGTGACAAGCCGGGAATCATAACTACCTGCTCTTTGTAAGTACCGTTTGCCACGTAAATGGTATCGCCAAACACGGAGATGTTAATGCACTCCATAATACTGTCGGCGGCGGTCTCCCAGGTTGTGTAGGGTGGGGTGCTGCTGCCGGTCTTGCTTACATAACGGACAGTACCAATTATAAATGAAAAATTAAAAATTATAAATGAAAGACAGGAAAGAAGGA
>DAOLIQ010000186.1:0-1539 GCA_035328465.1 Ignavibacteriaceae bacterium
CACCATGGGTGAACGCCCATTTTACTTTTCGCTCATCATTCCTGATCCAGTTGAATTAAATAGAATTTATAAGCCGGGATTTTCTCTTAATGTCAGTACTGATGGTGGGAAAATATTTTCATCTCCATTTGTCGAAGGCGGGGCAATTCACGGCGATCTGCATGCATTGTGGATAAATCCAAAAGATAATCATGAAATGTATGTTGGAACTGATGGAGGAGTCTATGTTTCGCACGATAGAGGAAGTTCGTGGAATCAAATTAGAAATCTCCCTGTTTCTCAGTTTTATCATGTTAGTGTCGACATGAAAAAACCTTACAATGTTTACGGCGGCTTGCAGGATAATGGCTCGTGGGTAGGACTTTCAACAAGTACCGGAGGCATTTCAAATAGTGATTGGAAAAATGTCGGCTTTGGTGATGGCTTTTATGTCTTTCCTGACCACACAGATGATAATATTCTATACTGGCAATGGCAGGGGGGAAATATTGTTCGCCATTATTTAAAGTCCGGGGAGTCAAAAGAAATCAAACCTTACTCTGAAGATGTAAATGAAATTCTGAGATTCAACTGGAATACACCTGTAGCATTTAGTCCCTCAAAAGAAAGAGTAATGTATGTTGGGGCACAATATCTTTTCCGTTCGACTGACAACGGTGATAGCTGGGAAAAAATCTCACCCGACCTTACAACAAATGATCCTGAAAAACAAAAGCAGGAACAATCCGGTGGTTTAACCATAGATAACTCAACCGCTGAAAATCATTGCACCATCTACACAATAAATGAATCGCCGTTAAACTCAAAAATAATTTGGGCTGGGACCGATGATGGAAATATTCAAGTTACAAAGGATGGAGGCAAAAGCTGGCAAAACGTGAGTGTAAATATCACCGGCTTGCCTGCTAATACCTGGTGCAGCAATGTTTATTCAAGTAATTTTGATGAAGCAACTGCGTACGCAACTTTCGATGGTCATTATAATGGAGATATGAATACATATATTTTTAAAACAACTGACTATGGAAATAGCTGGTATTCTCTTAATTCACAAAATTTAAAAGGATATGCTCATGTTATCCGCGAAGATTTAGTAAATAAAAACCTTCTATTCCTCGGAACTGAACTTGGACTTTTTGTGTCAATCGATGCTGGAAAATCATGGAGTCAATTTACCGGGGAAACTCCAAACGTTGCCGTGCGTGACATTGTAATTCATCCAACTGAAAATGATCTTGTTGCTGCAACACATGGAAGGGGTATTCTTATCATTGATGACCTGACACCAATTCGGAATTTGAGCGAAGATAAATTAAATGAAGAATTAGTTTTTCTTGAAACCAAACCCTTCCCTATTAAAAATCCGGGACAGGAACAAGTCTTCGGCGGTGATGATGAATTTACTGGCAGGAATGAATCCGAGACAGCTATTATAACCTATTACCTACAGAAGAGACATGTATTCGGCGATATGTTCATTGAAATTTATAATGATAAAAATGAAAAGGTTGCAACGCTTCCTGCAGGTAAAAATAAAGG
>DAOLIQ010000187.1:0-1468 GCA_035328465.1 Ignavibacteriaceae bacterium
TGGGAAAGTTGATAGTCAGTAGGCAGCTACTCTTTTTTTACCTAACCAGCTCCAGTTCCAACACATTTACCGCCGGTATGTTGCGGGCGGAAACGTAATATTCCATTACTGCTTTAGATACATTTCCTAAAGTATCATTTTCGTCTTTAGGGTTTTTGTAAACCACAAGAACATTCTCTGGCCCTGGAATGTTAGCATATGTCTGTGCTTCTGCAAGATTATTGCAGAGAATAAAAAAAGACAGTATTGTAAAGAATTGTTTCACGGCAGTTCTCCTTTATTTTATTAGTGTTATTTTTATTACTGCACTGTAACCAGTGCTTGTTATCATTCTTATAAAGTATATACCTGAGGGAAGTTCTTTATTTTCGTATTTTATTTTATAAAGTCCTTGTTCTTTTTCATCGTTTAATAATTCAATAATTTTCTCCCCTTTTATATCATAAACAGAAATATTAATAAAACTTTTTACAGGTATCTGGTAAGTAATTATTGTACTTGAATTAAACGGATTGGGATAGTTCTGGTAAAATTGAAAAGATGAGAGTAATAAATCAGTGTTAATTTCTATTATCTTTGAATATTCATAACTACCGATATAATCAACTTGTTTTAATCTATAGAATTGAATATTTGAGTTGATTTCTTTGTCAACAAATGAATAATAATTTATTTCAGTAGTAGTTCCTTTACCTTCAACTAACCCTATGGTAAACCAATTTTCTTGATCAAATGATTTTTCAATGTAATAACCATAATTGTTTAACTCGCTACCTGTTATCCACGATAATAATATTTCATTATTTTTTGATTCCCCTTCAAATAAAATTAGCTCAACAGGAACGTATACTGTATCAGTATATCTTAAAATTAAGCCACTACTACCAACGGCATAGGCAAGTATATTAGTTACTGCTGCAAATCCACTAAATCCTGTAGGTACATCGTTACTTATGTCAATCCAATTATTCCCTGCATCATAAGATATATATTTTTTGAAAACTACATAGTTTATAACAATATATCCTGTTATTAACAAATGAGCAGGATCGGGAAAAACATAAAATTTATTGGCACCTAAAACTTCAGGAATTTCTGACCAGTTCATTCCTCTATTGGTAGTCTTAAAAAGGGAAGTATTAATGGATGATTGTCTTGCGACCCAACCTGTATCCAAATTAGGGAAGTATACATCATTACTAAAAAATATCGGTATATCCGTCCTCTCGATCCAATTCTCCCCACCATCAGTAGTTTGCCAAACATACCTGCTTGTTGCCCACCCGTTTAGGCTGTCTATGAAGTAGATGCTTGTGTAACTGTCTGCCGGAAGGGTTATTTGTTCAATCCAATTCTCACCTGTGTCTGTAGTTTTGTAAATTGATCTGCTATGCACAGCCCAGCCAACTGTTGAGTCTATAAAAAATATTTTTCCTGCTCCTGTTGTTCCAATAGTTGCATACCAGCT
>DAOLIQ010000188.1:0-1360 GCA_035328465.1 Ignavibacteriaceae bacterium
TTTGAGGAGTTTTAACAATACAGAAACCATAATTGCAGAGTATCCTCTCGAAGTTGCTGACACAACAATAACCGATGACGATAACGGAGTTGGACTATTGCTTGATACAACCTACACTTACTTTGCCGTAAGAGTTGATAGTCTTGGAGAGTTGAAAGACACAAGCAACACAGTAACACAAAAAACACTTGCCCCAACAAGCCACGACTACACGTGGCAGGAATGTACCTTTGGTGACGCAGGCTACCCGAATACACTTTATGATGTTTGGGGAACTGATGAGAATAATGTCTGGGCTTGTGGCGGGGTTAAAATAAATGATACGGTTTATGGGATAATTAAATGGGATGGAGTGGAATGGAAACCAGTAGACAAAAATGGCGGGCGTGCAGCAATTTTCGGTTTTTCAGAAAACGACATTTGGGTAGTTGGAGGGGGAGTTTTTCATTTCGATGGCACAGTGTGGAGTGATCTAACCGAAGAAGATGAAGTGTTAAATTCAAACATTCCTTACACCAGCCTATGGGGTACAAGCAGCAGTAATTTGTATTTAGGTAATGCCTGGGGTAAAATAATTCATTGGGATGGGGTAAAGGCAAGTATTGTTTTTGAAAACTCTGACCCCATTCCAATTACAGATATTTATGGGATTTCAAATAATTTTATCCTTGCCAGCGGAAGTGCTTTAAGTACCCCAAGCATATCACTAAAATTTAACGGAACAGATTGGGATATATTATCAGGTCTGAATTATAATACAACACTCTTTAGGACGGTCTTTGGATGGAATCCCTATGATTATTTTGTCGGAGGTTCAAAAAATTATAGATATTTGAATGGCGTAGTCTCAGAAATACTTCAGCAAGCTCCCGGCATTTTGGAAAAGATTAGGGCAGATAAATCAACTGGAGAAATAGTTGCAGTTGGCGATGGATTTACATTACTTCATTTCAACGGAGTGGATTGGAAAGACTACTCTTATGAATTAAACCAGCCGAACAGTGCCTTCTATGGCGTGTATTTGAATAATGGGAAAATATTTGCTGCTGGTGGGGCAGGAATAATAGGTAAAATATTTATTGGTACTCAGAAATAATCCGAAGGAGAATCAAAGAATGAACATAATATTTAATAAAATTTTAATAGTAGTAGTTTTACCTTTATTTTCATCTTCGGTTTTTTCAAATCCCAATGTTTGCCTCACTGGGAGTCCAGAACTTCATACAAACATTACTGACTATCAAAATGCCAGTTATAAAATTGTGACTGTTAAATTGGTAATAGAAGAAAAAGTTACAAGCAAATACTAAGTAAACTTCAACGCAAGCCGGCTTGCCAGCGGAGTTTACATCTACACAAT
>DAOLIQ010000189.1:0-1349 GCA_035328465.1 Ignavibacteriaceae bacterium
TGGTGGGGAAGCAATCCTCCAAATACTGCTTTGTTTTATTCGGGTGCAGGCAGTACGATTGATTATTATCCCTGGCTTACAACCCCACCTACTTACAATCTTCAGGGGGAAGGCAAGGAACTTGAAGAGCAAAGCCAATTAGCCGTTAAAGATTTAGAAATAGACGCTCCTCGAATTCCTATCATTGTTAGATTGTTAAACATCAGGAATCTTATTAACTCTTCAAGATTCAGAGAAGCGTTTAACCTTTCGAAGCAAGTAGTAAGTCTGTTTCCAGATTCAGCACTCACTAATTATGCGCTTGATTTATTTTGGCAAGCGGGTAAAGCGTATAATGTAGATTCGCTCACAAATAATCTTACCAATATCTATAATGCCAGCGACAGGACATTATGCGGCGCCGCAGGATTAATACTGTCAGGATATTTGGGAGAGAACAGGTTGGCTTTCTTAGATGAGATTAAATCCCGGTTTTCAAACTCATACATTGCTGAACTCGCTTTATATGATAAATTCCTGTACTACTATTTTAATGTTGAAGATTTAGAATCAGAGGACAAATGTTAGCTCAACTTGAAACTGAATTTCCCGAATCACAATCAACCTTAGATGCACAAATGATTTATTATAATCAAGGTTCAAATGGTAATTCAAGTTATTCGAACCCAAATAAATTGAACAATACATCTGAAATAGAACTTCCGCAAGAATATGATTTGTTTGGAAATTATCCCAACCCTTTTAACCCTAACACAAATATAAGTTATGCACTTCCATTTGAATCAGAAGTCGAAATAAAAATATTTGATATAATGGGTCGGGAGATAAAGACTTTTGATGTAAATGGAGTATCAGCAGGTTATCATTCAATCTTGTGGGATGGGTTAAATAATAATGGCAATCAGGTTTCAAGTGGTATTTATATTTATGTTTTCAAAGCAAGATCAATTGAAACAAAAGATTTCTTCACCAAATCAGCCAAGATGATAATGCTGAAGTGAAATTGTTCATAAAAATTATTTCAAAAGGCTGCTTATAATGGCAGCCTTTTTTGTAGGGAACGGACTCCCGTCCGTTCCGTTGGGGCCGTTGGGGGTAGAGATGTTTAACTGTTCAGAAAACCGTTCAGGCTTTGTATCACCTCTTATCGGATCGGTCAGGAGACCGATCCCTACAATTCAAACACATCCCCCCGCTTGGGAAAATGAACTTTATGATAGATTGTACTTTTAGACTAAAAGGTATATCGTTCTCTGTTAATATTCTAAGGGGCTGTTGTATGGGCTGAATAAATAAAAAACAATAAGAAGAATTACGGTTAATGAATCAGCTTGTGCAGCAGCCCTGAT
>DAOLIQ010000190.1:0-1286 GCA_035328465.1 Ignavibacteriaceae bacterium
ATAACTAAGACAGTCAATAAGTTTAATCAAACAAATGGGGACGTTTTTTTGTATGCAGCATTAAAAATGCGATTAAAAAATTTACTGAATATTTTTACTTTAGTAAAATGAAGCAGAAATCTTTTCCCTCTTAATGCTGAATTAAAAAAATAATTTTTTGTTAGTGTTTTATTTATCTGATAAAAATGAATCAATTACAAACTGTATTAATGGAATCTGATATCCCGGTACAATATCGAGGAACGCCCATCGGGCTTTTACTTGAGTATCATAACCTTGAACGTCCCTATGAATCATACTCGAATGCACAGCTGCTTATTGGTATGTGTATGGACAATCGAAAACATTTACATATTCCAGACAATTTCGCTTTCATTATCAGATCAGGCGGAGCAAATCTTCGATACAGTGAATTCAAGGTATCGTATGCGGTTGCAGTGGGGGAGGTTCACAGTATAGCATTAATTGGACATAACCAGTGCGGGATGGTTAATCTTATTGATCGTAAGGAGCAATTCATCAGAGGACTTGTGGAAAATGCAGGATGGCAATTGGAAGCGGCGGAAGATCATTTTAATCGTTTTGCACCGATGTTTGAAATTGGAAGTGAAATAGAATTTGTACTTAGCGAAGTCAAGCGACTCCGTCTCAGGTATCCAAAGATTCTCGTTGCTCCGCTTCTTTACCGGGTTGAAGATAATCGTTTATATTTAATTGAAGAGAATACAGCGGCAGCAGTATAAAAAGGTTAGCAACCTGTTACAATTGGTGCGGCTATATTTTGCTTTGTAAATTGAAAATCATTTTCTACTAAGAGATAATTTCTAAGTACATCATAAAAAAAGGAATAAGATAACATGGCAACAAACACAATCAAGCTCCATCGCGTACTTCTTGCCCCTCCTGAACGGGTTTACCGTGCTTTTCTCGATCCTGATGCAATGTGCAAATGGCTTCCGCCAAACGGGTTTACCGGAAAGGTTCATCACTCAGATGCTGTTGTAGGCGGATCATATAAAATGTCATTCACAAACTTCGCTACAGGTCACACTCACTCATTTGGCGGTAAATATCTTGAACTAATTCCCAATGAGCGTATCTGCAATACAGATGAATTCGATGATCCAAATATGCCCGGCACTATGAAGGTTACTGTATCACTAAAAAAAGTATCCTGCGGAACAGAGCTGAACATTGTTCAGGAGGGTGTACCGGATGTCATCCCCCCTGAATCCTGTTATCTTGGCTGGCAGGAATCACTTGCATTACTAAAACTATTAGTTGAG
>DAOLIQ010000191.1:0-1170 GCA_035328465.1 Ignavibacteriaceae bacterium
TCCAACCAAAAGAGGCACCGCCATCAACAATAGCTGATCCACAAACGATATACCCCCCATCAATAGTTTGCTGAACGGAATAACCGATGTCATAATCATTCTGATAATCATAAGTTCTTTCCCACTCGGTGTTTCCTAGTGAATCGGTTTTGAGCAGCCATACATCTCCTATATAACCCGAAGTATGATTTCCGAATCGTCCAACCACAATATATCCACCATCAATAGTTTGAGTTGAATATTGGAATATATCCCCAAGATCTGTCCCGTAAGTTTTCGTCCATACAGTATCCCCGAGAGAATTAATCTTGAGTAACCAACCATCATAAACATTACTTGGGTAATGACTCGCAATTATATAACCTTTATCAGTTGTATTTTCAACGCTCCAGGCTATTTCATCGGCACCTGTCCCATAGCTTTTTGTCCAAATCTTATTTCCAATAAAATCTGTTTTAACCAGCCAAATATCGGGATGATTTGGCTGCATATTTATTCCACCAGCCAATAAATATCCGTCTGTAGTGATAGCTAAACTCCAGCATATATCATCATTCGATTCACCAAATGTTCTTGTCCAAAGACTATCACCGAATGAATCTGTTTTTATTAAATAATAGTCTAATCCTCCGGCACCAAATGAGTTTGTCGCCCCTCCAATGATAAATCCTCCATCGTCTGTTTGTTTTAGCGAGTAAGCATAATCATCACCTAATCCACCATACGTTTTATTCCATAGAACATTTCCATCTGCGTCAGTTTTAATTAGCCAGATATCAAATCCTCCGTTACCGTAAGAACCGGTATAGCCAGCACTGACTAATGTACCATCATTGGATTCGATTACTATTCTACCAAAGTCATCAGCACTGCTTAGTCCATAATTCTTCTTCCACAAAATGTCTTGTGAATTTATGTTCGGGTAAAATATTACAACGATTATAATAATTATTAATTTATTCATTTTATTATCCTCCTTTATGGCAAATTACGCTGAACACAAAATGTACTGTCCTCGGTGCCAACTCTCCACTTATTGTTAGAATACAAGACTGCAGTGCTATCTGTATAATATTCAGCAACTGGGCAATTGATTCCTTGGGGATGATAATCTGCCGGGCTGTAAAATGTATTATTCTTTATCCAGGCAGTAGTGGGTGATGTTAAGGC
>DAOLIQ010000192.1:0-1165 GCA_035328465.1 Ignavibacteriaceae bacterium
CCATCAATAGTTTGCTGAACGGAATAACCGATATCATAATCATTCTGATAATCGTAAGTTCTTGACCATATTTCGTTGCCGAGTGAGTCGGTTTTGAGTAGTGCCAAATTATTTTCAGCAGAAGCTTCCCCACCTACACCTGTGAGTAAATATCCCCCCGATTCAGAAATTATTATATCTCGCGGAGATACAGGCTCAGACTTTGTCCAAAGTGAATCACCAAACCAATCAACTTTCATTAACATTCCCGAATCATCCCATTCACAAGCAAGAATAAATTCATTTAAAGATGTCTGTTTAATAGAATGTATGATATCTTTACCAGAAGTGCTGTAATTTTTTTCCCAGAGGAAATTTCCATTAAAATCAGTTTTTACTAAAAACAAATCTGGATGAAATGGCAAGTTGGAATTCTTTTTCCCAGCCAACACATATCCATCTGTTGTTGTCTCTAAACTTAAACAAAAATCATCGTTGGCATTTCCATAAGTTTTAGTCCAAAGTGTATCACCAAGGGAGTCAGTTTTTATCAGGTAGTAGTCTAATCCACCAACACCGAAAGAGTTTGTTGCCCCTCCAATGATAAAGCCTCCATCTTCAGTTTGTTTTATTGAGTAGGCATAATCATCACCTGCACCACCGTAAGTTTTACTCCAGAGTATATTTCCATCAGCGTCGGTTTTTATCAACCAGACGTCAAATCCTCCTGCACCGTAAGAACCAGTATATCCTGCTATGACGATGTTACCATCATTGGTTTCGACTACACTTTGTCCAAAATCATCCGCTGTATTAAGACCAAAGTTTTTCTTCCACAAAATATCTTGAGAATTTATGTTCTGGTAAAGCGTAAATATTATTATAATAATTATTATGTTTTTCATTTTATTTGCCTCGCTGTCAGCTTAAGGAGTTGTTAAATTATGTATAACACAAAATGTACTGTCAGCACTACCAACTCTCCAATTATTATTACTGTAAAAGACAGCAGTGCTATCAGTATCAAATTCCAGAACGGGGCAATCGTCCTGGTCCTGTAACGGATCATATCCTTCAGGGCTATAAAATGTATTATTCTTTATACTGCCCCATTGTGGTGTATTATAAGGTGATGGGTCTGCAAAGTCGATTCTGCACGTGGGGTGAAGAGGATCTAATGATTTAA
>DAOLIQ010000193.1:0-1108 GCA_035328465.1 Ignavibacteriaceae bacterium
CCGAGTATGTCGTAAACTTTTAGTGTTACATTTCCGGCATTTGGAATTTGATATTTAATTGTTGTTGATGGATTGAAAGGGTTGGGGTAGTTTTGGGAGAGGTCGTATGTGTCAACACCTAAAGAACCTTTATAGTTGACTTCCTGCAAAGAACTTTTGCCGAGTACACTTTCGGTAGCAAATCTTTGTGTTACTGAGTACGATGGATTGAAGTTATTTGATGTAGTCAATCTCAATCTGACATCCCTATTCCCAATTCCTTCTGTATTCACTTTATAAGATATGTTATCATATTGAGCAACGTTTGTTTTAGTGAAAGTTATATTATCATATTGACCAATCACTTCTCCGGTAAGATCATCAATTAGTTCCATTTTAAACGAAATGTAATCCTCCGGGTGTAAAACATTTACAGCAGAAGCAGAATCGCTTATTCCATACTGAACAGTGTAGTATAATATAGAATTGTCATTTACCTCAAAGGGTATAGAGTAGAGGTACTGATTGAGCATTTCATTATCTGCTATAAAAACAGTGTCAGGTAAATCAACAAAATCTATAGTTTGGTTATTTAGAATAATATCACCTACTGCGAAGTAAAACTGGGCACTGTCTTTATAAATAACACCTTCTCTGCCCAATGCTATAGAAGTACCAGTAATTTTTTCAGGCGGGGTTAAAGAAGCTAAATCCAGTGATTTACTAAAAGTGTACGGTGCAGTGGATTCACTAAATACCATCCCAAACATACCTGAAGAATTTGATGAGCCATTGTATGAAGAGCCATTGTTTAATTGGACAGCCTTTCCATCCACATTTAGGGGATAAATATATCTTAAAGATTTCCAGCTTGGCGTAAATTTATTAGTGTTTGAATTGCTTTCATTCCAGGAAATAGCGAAAGCGTTATTGTTATTTGTTTTGTTAATTACAGGAAATCTTGCCAGGTCACCGAATGATTTGAATGTTCCGCTTTCCAATGATCGGTAAAATGTTTTGTATTCTGTTACAGGATTGTCATCCACCTGTCGGATTCCTATCCAGGTTATTTTTGCAATGCTCTGAGAGTTATACGGATATTCAATGATTGAGGGAGTAATATTTTGAC